>NZ_VPBV01000002.1:0-168473 GCF_013418545.1 Acinetobacter sp. YH12136 | reverse complement strand
CGATTGGTATTGATCTAGGCTTAAAAGATATTGCCACCTGTTCTGATGGCACTGTAATTTCAAATCCAAAATTCTATCGAAAATATGAGCAGACATTAGGTATTGCTCAGAGAGCCAGGAATAAGAAGCGTGTTCGTGCATTACACGCCAAGATTGCAAATAGTCGAAAAGATCATTTGCATAAAGCAAGCACCAAGCTTGTGAATGAAAATGCATTGATTATTGTAGGTGACTTGAGTGCTAAAAAATTAGTAAAAACCAAAATGGCAAAATCTGTTTTGGATACAGGATTTTCGGCACTAAAAACAATGCTCAAGTATAAATGCGAGAACGCAGGCGTATTGTTTGAAGAAGTCCAAGAAGCCTATACCACCCAAATCTGTTCGTGCTGCGGTGAGATCACCTCAAGTAGTCCCAAAGGTAGGACAGATCTTGGAATAAGAGAATGGGAGTGCATGAGCTGTGGTACAGCTCATGATCGAGATATAAACTCAGCTCTAAACATTCTTGCGCTTGGGCATAAGCGTCTAGCTGTGGGAATCACCCTCTTTTAAGGGGGTGAGGATGTCAAGCACTGGTGTTTTGAATCAGGCATCTTGTGACTGATGTTATGCGAATCTATAAAAAAGCATTTAAGCAGATCGAAATAAAAAATTGCAAAATATTACATGACCTTAGCCGAAAAACACGTACTATAAAATCATGTAAAGAGGGTTGTGATGGTCTATGGCTCAGTTTGAAGTGTTACTGCCTTTGCAAGAGATTACGGTGGATCGTGCAGAGCTTTTGGCGATTCAACGCAATGATTTAGTTCCGTTGTTGAATGATCAATATCGTCTAAATCATTATGCAGATCAGGTGATTCAAGCGCAGTCAGTTTTATTGGATGGGGTGGATCCACATTTAACTCAGCAATTGAGTGTGACCATTGAGCAGTTGATTCAGGCGCTTGGCAAATCTAAAAAAGTGTTAAAGCAACGTAAGTTTAATGCACTACAAAAGTGGCTAGGCATAGATTTGGAATATGGCGCGGGGCAAGTGCAATATTATAAAAACCTAGATCATTTATTAGGACAAGCAGATCGTTTAAGCCAAAAGCTGCAAATCGAAATTCAGAAATCACAATCACGTTTTCAGCAGTTGGTTGGTTTGCGTGAGCAAATGGCGAAATACATTCAAGCTGCCGATGAGTTTTTAGTGGAATATCCACGATTTGTGCGCAATCAGCATCCTTTGGATAATTTTAGCGAACGACTGGCCAAGAAAATTTATAGTTTAAAGACTTTGCAAAGTAGTAATGATATTGCGATTACTCAAATGCAACTTTCACAGCAACTCTCTTTTAGTTTGTTAGATCGCTTTAAAGAAGCGCAGCAGGTACTCATTCCTGCATGGCAATATCATGTCAAACAAAGTCAGCAAAGTGGCTCACACAGTCAGCTAGAAAAGCTGGATCAAAGTCGTGAGCATTTAATTAAGACATTAAGAAAATCCTTAGAAAAACCTGCGCAATCATAAGGCATGGTTTTGATTAGATAGAGGCGAAATATGACAACTTCTGAACAACGCAACGTCGCTGTGCAAGTGAGTGATGAACAGACTCAGCAACAATTTCAGCAACTCAATTTGCAGGAAATTGGCTTACAGCCTGATGACTTTCAGGAGGTGCTGGCTGCGCGTAAAGAATTAAGCGATCTTAGCCATCATTCGGTTGCAGAATATGGCAAAAATATCGCCACTAAAACGTCAAGTTATACCGATGAGCTTTTAGGTTTGGTGCAAAATAAGGATTTGGATGTCACAGGGCAAAAGCTGAATCAGGTGGTGCAGGTTGCACAGCAGTTAAATACCAACAGTATTTTAAATCCAAACAAAAGCAGTGGCTTTTTGGGTGGTTTATTCAATAAGTTAAAAGGCGCTAAACAAAGTTTTGATCAAAACTTTAACAGCACCAAAGCGCAAATTGATAGTCTGGTCACAGAAATTGAAAGCTCACAAAATGGTTTAAAAAACCGTGTAGATACACTGGATAAAATGTTTCATGGTGTGCAAGATGAATATAAACAATTGGGGATTTATATTGCAGCAGGTAAGTTAAAACAGCAGGAAATTCAGCAGCAAATTTCTGAATTTTCCGCGCAGCCGCAGGATCAGACCACGACTCAAAAAATTTATGATCTCAATCATCTTGCTAATAATTTAGAAAAGCGGGTGAGTGATTTGCAGGTGTTGCAACAATCTGCCATGCAAACTTTGCCGATGATTCGGATTATCCAGTCCAATAATTTAATGTTGGTCGATAAATTTTATGCGATTAAAAACATTACCTTACCTGCGTGGAAAAACCAGATTAGTTTGGCGATTTCTTTAAATGAGCAGAAAAACAGTGTGCAACTGGCCAACAGTATTGATGATGCCACCAATGAATTGCTGCGCCGTAATGCAGATTTATTGCATCAAAACTCGGTTGATACTGCCAAAGCCAATCAGCGTTCGGTGATTGATATTGAAACCCTTGAACACGTACAAAATACCCTCATTAAAACAGTGAACGATGTGATCCAGGTACAAAAAGAAGGCATGCAAAAACGTGCAGAAGCGACTACGCGTTTGCGAGCCTTACAGGAGAATCTGAATCAATTGGTGATTGGTTCAAGTCAACAGTCTGGTCAATAAATGCATTTTGACAATGACTTCATTTAATCTGAAATTTACCTGATAAGGAGTCGGATTTGCCCCCACTTGATGAATATGCCATTCAGCCACAGCAGCTAAAAACAGGTGTTGTGGCATTACAGCAGCGTCAAAAAAAGCTCAGTTTTTTGGCTGTGCTGTCTATGACGGTGGTGCTTATATCGGCAATTGGCTTTTTTATTCAGCAAGATGTGATTTATAGCTTCTTTGGTTTAAGCACTGAAGTTCAGCAATTACACATGCCTGCAAGTGTCGATGCGACTTTGGCAAATTTAGGGCAGCAACCTGATTATTTTTTCAGTTTGTTGAACTGGTTGGGTTGGTTGATTTTAAAACTGTCGGTGTCATTTATTGGTGCATTCGTTCTAGTTCATCTACTCAAGAAAATTCGTTTTTTTTATATTCGCTTTCAGTCCTTTGTCTTGAAATTTGTAGCTTGGTTGCTGAGTTTTATTTTACTTTGGTCGGCATTGAGTTATGTTCAGCATGACCGACAAGATGATACGCAGCAGGTATATGCCAAAATTGTGCATTATGAAAAGCACATTCAAGAAAGTGAATTGGCGCGTTATTTACAAAATGCAGAAATGGCAGCGCCTGTTAAAGCCTATTTGTTGGCGCAAACGGCATTGATGCATCATCCCGCAGATAAAGATGCAGCCATTCCGCAAGTGTTGACCTTGGTCAAAGCAGAGCAGCAAGATCCGCAATTTTTACATTATGGATTTAAACCTGAACAATTATGGACGATGCAGCAGCAAGTTTATGGCAAAGCTTTAACGCCTATGGCGCAAAGCGTACATAAGCAAGTGCAGCAAGCACAGCAATTAAATACGCTGGTTTATTATATGAATCTCGCGGTTATGGCGCTTATGTTAATACTGTCTGCGGTACTCTGGTTTTTATCGCGACATTTACAGCAGCGTATTCTGCGGATTCAACAACAACTTGAATAAAAAATGATTAGGCTCAATTGCTTAAGGCAGACATTCAGTTTTTATGTTAATGTCTAAATTGAATAGCTTTAGGTATTTTAAATGAAATAGTAAGCTTGAAACTCACTATCATTTAAAAAAACGATCATAAATATAAAAATAAACCGTTTCCCCTATGTGACTATTTTTCGTAAGATGACATCAACAAATAAATTTACTCCCTTGGAGACGTTAGCCATGTTAGACCAAAATACTTCTACACAACTTAAAACTTTATTAGAACGTCTTGAAAGCCCAATCGAGCTTGTCGCGACTTTAGATGGTTCTGATAAATCTGCCAAAATTAAAGAATTGGTTGAAGAAATCGCAGCACTTTCGCCACAAGTTACTGCACGTTTTGACGGTAACAACGCACGTGCACCAAGTTTTGGGATTGCAAAAGTAGGTGAGCAACCGCGCGTATTCTTCGCAGGTTTACCAATGGGGCACGAGTTCACTTCATTAATTTTGGCTTTATTGCAAACTTCTGGTTATGCACCAAAAGTATCGGATGAAGTATTAACGCAAATCAAAGAATTGAATCTTTCATCTCACTTTGATGTGTTTGTATCGTTGAGCTGCCACAACTGTCCAGATGTAGTACAAGCTTTGAACCTCATTTCGATTTACAACCCTGGCACAACAGCAACCATGATTGATGGTGCATTCTTCCAAGAAGAAGTTGAGCAGCGCAAAATTATGGCTGTGCCGATGGTATTCCAAGATGGCAACCACATTGGTCAAGGTCGTATGACTTTGGAAGAAATTGTAGCTAAATTAGATACAGATTCTGCGAGCAAAGATGCAGCGAAACTGAATGCCAAAGAGGCGTTTGATGTCTTGGTAATTGGTGGCGGCCCTGCAGGGAATACATCTGCAATCTATGCAGCACGTAAAGGTATTCGTACAGGTATTGTGGCTGAGCGGATGGGCGGTCAGGTGATGGATACCATGGATATTGAAAACTTCACTTCTATCCAAAAAACACAAGGTCCAAAGTTTGCGGCAGAAATGGAAGCGCATGTGCGTGAATACGATGTCGATATTATGAATCTACAAAAAGTATCTGCCATTAAAGGTGCTGATGAAACTGCCAATGGTTTGGTCGAAGTGACTTTGGAAAATGGCGCAACACTTGAATCGAAAACGGTGATCTTGTCTACAGGTGCACGTTGGAGAGAGATGAATGTACCTGGTGAAGCAGAATACCGTACCCGCGGCGTGGCATACTGCCCACACTGTGATGGCCCGTTGTTTAAAGGCAAACGTGTTGCAGTGATTGGTGGTGGTAACTCAGGTGTAGAAGCAGCGATTGACCTTGCAGGGATTGTAGAGCATGTGACTTTGGTAGAGTTTGATACTAAATTACGTGCAGACCAAGTCTTGCAAAACAAATTGAACAGCTTGCCAAATACTACTGTAATTACCAATGCATTATCGACTGAGGTGATTGGTGATGGCGCACAAGTGACTGCATTGAAATATAAAGACCGTGCGACAGATGTTGAGCATACTGTTGAACTTGCAGGAATTTTCGTACAAATTGGTTTATTACCAAATACGGACTTCTTAAAAGAGTCAAAAGTAGAGCTGACGAATCGTGGTGAGATTGTGATAAATGAGCGCAATGAAACCAATGTAAAAGGTGTATTTGCGGCAGGTGACTGTACAACTGTACCGTACAAGCAAATCATCATTGCAACAGGTGAAGGCGCGAAAGCATCACTTTCAGCATTTGATTACATCATCCGTTCAGGTCAATAAGTCTGAACGAATACATCTGAATACGCGGATTAACCATCCTTAAATTGTATTCGCTAAAAAGATAGCGCCTGAGTTCCCCAATACTCAGGCGCTATGTTCAGTAAAGTGCGTTATCGCACAGTATTAAAAGTTTATTTATTCTATTTTTGGTTTTAAGAACTGAGTCGGCTAACAACTCAGTTCTTTTTTTATTTTTAACATCCAGTTTGATTTACAGCAGTTAGATTCATTTCAGTCTAATTAGCCTTATTATTTTGTCCAAATAAATTCAACTGATTAAACTTTTCCTGTAGCTGCTCTTTGGTTTCGACATGCTCAGGATGCGGAATAATACATTCAATTGGGCAGACTGAAACGCAGGTTTGATAGTCATAAAACCCAACACATTCTGTGCAACGCGCCACATCAATTTCATACACCTTTTCACCCTCATAAATTGCTTCATTCGGGCATTCGGGTAAGCACATATCGCAATTGATGCATTGGTCGGTAATCAGGAGTGCCATCGCAATACTCGCTTAGTTTATTGCCACTTAGTTGGCTTGATAAGCCAACGATGAGGCAGAAATATCTGCAGTCGAATTTGGTAAGTTGCGAATCAGCAGGGCATAACGCATATCGACATCTGCAGGTATAGGGATTTCTACAATATGCCCTGAACCTTTGGCATCTTCAATCAGATTGCCTTTTTTATCTTTAATTTCAGTTAAAGTGAAATAGATATTGCCTTGTGGCGTCATCAATTCTAGAGAATCGCCCACTACAAAACGGTTTTTTACATCAATTTTAATGTAGTCACCATTGCGTTCTAAGACTTCACCACAAAATTGCTGATGATCAAAACTTGATGAACCTGTTTCGTAGTTTTGGTATTCGCTGTGCACATGACGACGCAAGAAACCTTCGGTATAACCACGGTTAGCTAGACCTTCTAATTGAGTCATTAATGCAGGGTCAAATGGTTTGCCTGCAAGCGCATCATCAATCGCTTTACGGTAAATTTGTGCAGTACGTGCGCAGTAGAAATAAGATTTGGTGCGACCTTCAATTTTTAGTGAATGGATGCCCATTTTAGTTAAACGGTCAACGTGCTGCACTGCGCGTAAATCTTTAGAATTCATAAAATAAGTGCCGTGTTCATCTTCTTCGGCAGCAAACATATCTTCGTCATTACGTTGTAATAACACAGGCTCGTTAAATTGATGCTGTGCCTGCATGTGTTGTTCATCTGCATCGGCAGTTTCAGAAAGATTTTTGACAGGAATTACGTCACCTGTTTCATCTTCTTTTGCATCGTGAATTTTATATTCCCAACGGCAGGCATTGGTACATGCGCCTTGGTTGGCATCACGTTTATTCATATAGCCTGAAAGCATGCAACGACCTGAATAGGCCATGCACAGCGCACCATGCACAAATACTTCAATTTCCATGCCAGGCACGTTGTTTTTAATTTCTTCAATTTCATCAATCGACAATTCACGCGAAAGAATGACACGGGTTAAACCCATATTTTGCCAGAATTTCACCGTTGCCCAGTTCACTGCATTGGCTTGTACCGATAAATGTACAGGCATATCGGGGAAGTTTTCACGCACCATCATAATCAGACCAGGGTCAGACATGATCAGTGCATCGGGTTGCATAGCAACCACTGGCTCTAGGTCACGAATAAAGTTTTTGAGTTTGCTGTTATGCGGCTGGATGTTCACCACCACATAAAACTTTTTGCCTAATTCATGCGCTTCTTGAATACCAATTGCCAAATTGTCATGATCAAATTCGTTATTACGCACGCGCAAACTATAACGCGGCTGACCTGCATAGACTGCATCTGCACCATAAGCAAAGGCATAGCGCATGTTTTTTAAAGAACCAGCAGGAGAGAGAAGTTCGGTGACGTGGGAAATGGTCATGATCAAAAAGCAATAGCAGAAATATGGCTTTATTGTATGAATCTAAATTTAGGATTCAACCTAGTAAATAGCTCGGGATTCAGAAGAAAACTCGTGCTGCTTGGGAAGGGAGATAAAAATTCAATCAGTGGTTTTGCAAGGTCGTTTTGATCTGAAATTAGAAAGCATGTTTTATCCATCACATGGAGAGCATCTGTTGTAAATGATCTTGATATAGAAAGTTCCTCATCCTGAGCCATACAGAATCTAAGAGAAGGGACTTTCATACCAATTTGACTCATTGCCTATAATCAATTTCTGATGGATAAAAGCGTGTTAACGTACTCGTTGCCCATGTTCATCAATGACCACCTCACCATCTTCTTTGCTGAAGCTTTTTAGTTGTGGTTGAGTGAGCAAGTCTAAGACCAGTTCAGAAGGGCGGCACAATTTCACACCTAACTCGGTCACGACAAATGGACGATTAATTAAAATCGGATGCTCGACCATCAATGCAATTAATTCCGCATCGCTGTGTGAACTACCTTCAAGTTGCAACTGTTCGTATGGTTCTACATTTTTGCGGATTGCATCGCGCACGCTTAAACCTGCTTGTTGAATCATGCTAGTAAGTTCAGCTTGTGTAGGTGGGGTTTTTAAATATTCAATAATTTCAGGTTCTTGTCCTGTATTACGAATTAATTCTAAAGTATTGCGTGACGTTCCACAGGCAGGGTTATGAAAAATTTTGATGCTGTTGCTCATGTGTAGTGACCCGTTTTAGTCCGATAAAAATTCAATATTGCATTTATATATGGATATGCGTATATTCGCAATAGTTAATATTGAAGTGCAGATAAAAAATGAATCAAACTGATTTTTTTAAATGTTTGTCAGACCCAACCCGACTGGACATTCTGAAATTGGTGATGGCTCAACACAATATTTGTGTATGCGAATTGACAGAACAATTGCAGTTAAATCAACCGAAAATATCACGTCATTTGGCGTTGTTACGGAATTTATCTATTTTGCTAGATCAACGTCAGGGGCAGTGGGTGTATTACCGTTTGAACCCAGATTTACCCGAATGGGCGTTTGCTGTTTTAAATATTATCGCGCAGCAAGATGTCAGCCCGATGAAGCACATCAACCCTACAATTGCAACACATTGCGAGTAAGCACATGGCACAGTCCAAACTTTCTTTTTTAGATCGTAATCTGACCTTATGGATTTTTATTGCCATGGGGCTAGGTGTTGCGATTGGCGTGGTATTTCCTGCAGTATCGGCAAGCTTAGATCAAATGAGTGTGGGAACAGTCAATCTTCCCATTGCGATTGGTTTGATTTTGATGATGTATCCACCATTGGCAAAAGTCGATTACGCAGCTTTGCCAGAAGTGTTTAAAGACCGCCGAACCTTGTTGTTGTCTTTGGTACAAAACTGGTTGATTGCTCCGTGTTTGATGTTCGCTTTGGCGATTATTTTCTTGCAAAACTATCCTGAATATATGACAGGTTTGATTTTAATTGGTCTGGCACGCTGTATCGCGATGGTCTTGGTCTGGAACAACTTGGCTTGTGGTGATAACCAATACGTGGCTGCATTAGTTGCGTTTAACAGTATTTTTCAGATTATATTCTTTAGTACTTATGCATGGCTGTTTCTGAGTTTCTTGCCGCCGTATTTTGGCGTGGCAGGACAAGTGATTGATGTTGGTTTTTGGACAATCACCCAAGCTGTTTTAATCTATTTGGGTATTCCTTTTTTGATGGGCTTTTTAACACGCTTGATTTTAGTGAAAAGCAAAGGCTTAGATTGGTATCAAACGTCTTTTTTACCCAAAATTAGCCCATTTAGTCTGTTGGCATTGCTATTTACCATTGTGGCGATGTTCGCACTAAAAGGCGCAGAAGTACTGAGCTTGCCGATGGATGTTTTACGCATTTCCATTCCATTGATTATTTACTTCGTTGCCATGTTCTTTATTAGCTTCTTTATGAGCAAATGGATGGGCAATGATTATCCACGGACGACCGCCATTTCCTTTACCGCAGCAGGGAATAATTTTGAATTAGCACTTGCTGTTGCCATTGCAACGTTTGGCTTGGCTTCTCCCGTTGCATTTACCACGATTATTGGCCCTTTGGTTGAAGTGCCTGTGTTGATTGCTTTGGTGAGTGTGTCTTTATGGCTGCGTAAAAAGTTTTATCAAAATGAGTCGATTGTCAGTTCAAAGTAATTTTCTTCATTTTGAGGTTTAAGATAAAAACATGGGCATGCGTTGCCCATTTTAGTTTTAAGAGTATGCAGCATGGTATTACCCAATATTGATTTAGATTTATTGCCTACACCAAGTTTTGAACAGGTGCAGGCAAAGCCGTTGAACCATCCGCCACGTATTTTATTGATGTACGGTTCAAACCGTGAGCGTTCTTATAGTCGTTTGGCGGTACAGGAAGCGGGCAGAATTTTGGAGCACTTTGGCGCTGAGGTAAAAATTTTCCATCCTAAAGGTTTGCCTTTACCAGAAGATGGCGATGCTTCACATCCCAAAGTCCAAGAGTTACATGAATTGCTGGCGTGGGCAGAAGGCATGGTTTGGTGTAGCCCAGAACGTCATGGTTCGATGAGCTCAATTTTTAAAGCACAAATTGACTGGATTCCACTTGCCGCGGGTGCAATTCGTGCCACACAAGGTAAAACGCTTGCTTTAATGCAGGTGTGTGGCGGGTCGCAGTCATTTAACAGTGTCAATCAATTACGTATTTTAGGACGTTGGATGCGGATGATCACCATCCCCAATCAGTCTTCTATTCCTAAAGCCTTTTTAGAGTTTGAGGAAGATGGCCGCATGAAAGCGTCTAGCTATTACGACCGTATTGTCGATGTGATGGAAGAGTTATATAAATTTACTTTGCTGACTCGCGGGCAAGCAGCATATTTGGTAGATCGTTATTCTGAACGTGTGGAAACTGCCGAGCAGCTATCGAAGCGTGTTAATCAGAAGTGTTTATAATCCAATTTTAGATACGTAAATACTGCATTACAAAAGGCTTAGAGAGCGATTATTCGGCTTCAAGTCGCTTTAAAATCTGACAATCATCAATGGTTGTTTGCGTGGTGCAGGCTTGTCTAAGTTGCTGAAGTTGTAGCTGAAAATGCTGCAACTCGGCAATTTTATCTTCTACATGCCTTAAATGTTCATCAATCAATTCATTCACAGCGCAGCAGTTTTGTTTCGGCTGTTTTTCTAATTCAATTAAGGCTTCAATTTCTTTTAAGTTCATATCTAAAGCACGGCAACGCTTAATAAAAATCAAACGCTTGAGTGCCTCATCGTTGTAATAGCGATAATTATTTTCGGCACGAAAGCTTGGGGTGAGTAAGTGTTTCTTTTCATAAAAACGAATTGTATCTGTGCTGACTCCAACTTTTTTAGCTAATTCATGAATTAAATATTGTGCCATACTTGACCTTGGACTAAGTCTATAGTTTTAAATGAGCATAATCGAAACAGTTTCATTTTGAAAGAAGGTGTGTCTATGGCATGTACGTGTAGTCATGAACCTGCGCCAATCAAACCGAATAGTAAATATAGAACCGCGTTATGGATTGCATTGGTGATCAATCTCAGCATGTTTTTTATTGAGTTGATAGGTGGTGCCTATGCCCATTCATCATCCCTATGGGCAGATTCACTGGATTTCTTTGGAGATGCTGTCAATTACGGGATTTCACTTGCGGTGTTAAGTGCAAGTTTGTATTGGCGTGCTACTGTGGCTTTGGTCAAAGGCATCACGATGGCCTTGTTTGGTGTGGTGGTGATGGGCAAGGTTATCTATGCCTATATACAGGGTATTCCACCTGAAGCCATAACCATGGGTATTATTGGGATCATCGCCTTATTAGCCAATGTGGTTACTGCATTGATTTTATATGCATTTCGAGATGGTGATTCGAATATGAAATCGGTGTGGTTATGTAGCCGTAATGATGCGATTGGTAATTTCGCAGTTATTTTGGCGGCAGTGGGTGTATTTGGTACGGGTAGTTTGATTCCAGATCTTGTGGTAGCCGTGATTATGGCGAGTTTGGGCTTAACAGCGGGGTATCATGTGATTCAGCAAGCTTTGGCTGAACGAAGAATGAATGTACCAGAATAAAGAATAAACGTAAAAAGCACTCCATCTGATTTGAGTGATTTAGATGGAGTGCTTTTAATTTTTTGTAGTCGCAATAATTTTAAAATTTGAAGTAAAAATAACGATAAGTTATTCCAAATTGCTATTTACAAAAAATAATATATAACTAAAATTAAAAATAAATTGATGTATTTAAAAATAATTTACACGATGAATAATATTTAATTTTTTTTAAATTGAGGGTTAAATGAAACTAATTAAATTATTTTCTATAGCAAGCCTGATTGCTTTGGCTGGCTGTAGTTCTAAAGTAGTGACTTATGATACTGCAGGGCAAGTGATTGGTTCATGTGTCGCTACACAGGGCTTTATTTTGGGGGCTAAAGCTGTGTGTTATGGTGGTGCCAACATACAAGGCATTAACTATTCTAAAGTAGATGAGCGCACGGGTTTATTGCCAACCATACCAAATAATTCGCAGATTTCACTGCAACAAGACTAATTTTTTAGAGGGGTAATACAATGAAAATTTCTAGTTTAATCGCATTAACAGCGGCTATTTTGATGACAGGTTGTGCTTCAAAAGTGACAACTTATGATTCGAGTGGTCGTATGATTGGTTCATGTCAGGCAGAGCGTGGGTTTGTAATTGGTGGTGGTGCACACTGTGAAGGACGTGCTAACCAAGAAGGTCGCAGTGTACGTTAATTGATGCTAATGACAAAAAACCGAGCTATTTAGCTCGGTTTTTTTAGATTCAACAGCTTTTATTTTTCAACGAAAGCACGTTCAATCACGTAATCGCCCAATTCACCCATACGTGGTGATTCTTTTAAACCATGTTGGTCAAGTAATGCTGCAACATCTTTTAAGAATGCAGGGCTACCACATAACATGGCACGGTCAGTTTCAGGGTTAAAACGTGGTAAACCAATTTTTTCAAAGATTTCACCCGATTCAATTGCCGTGGTCACACGTCCTTGGTTTGGATATTCTTCACGTGTAACGGTTGGGTAATATACCAGTTTTTCACGAATACCAAGTTCTTGGAAAAACTCGTGATTTGGTAATTCATTTAGAATTAAATCTTGATAAGCCAATTCAGAAATGAAACGTGTACCGTGAACCACAATCACTTTTTCAAAGCGTTCATAAGTTTCAGGGTCGCGGATGGTTGCCAAAAATGGAGCTAGACCTGTACCTGAAGAAAGTAAGTATAGGTTTTTACCAGGATTTAAATCATCCAGTACCAAAGTGCCTGTAGGTTTTTTAGAAACCAGCAATTCATCGCCCACTTTTACTTTTTGTAAAATAGACGTTAAAGGGCCATCAGGTACTTTAATTGAGAAGAATTCTAGCTCTTCTTCATAGTTAGCACTGGCAATCGAGTAAGCGCGCATTAAAGGCTTGCCATTTACTTCCAGACCAATCATCACAAATTGACCGTTTTTAAAACGTAGTGCGGTATCGCGAGTCGTT
The DNA here is from genome assembly GCF_013418545.1 of Acinetobacter sp. YH12136. Taxonomy (NCBI): domain Bacteria; kingdom Pseudomonadati; phylum Pseudomonadota; class Gammaproteobacteria; order Moraxellales; family Moraxellaceae; genus Acinetobacter; species Acinetobacter sp. YH12136. Next base: position 155,520 of record NZ_VPBV01000002.1, on the reverse strand, counting down.
TTAAAACTGAATAAAGTGTCATTCCAGTGGTGTACGTGAGTAATCTTTTCGACGTTGAAAGCAGCCATTAAAGGTCTCAATAAATTATCAAATTAGAACAGCTTGCTATTCTAATCTAAAATCATTCTCTATAAACTGAATATATTTAATTGAGCTTATCAGAAAAAGTGATGAAGACTGATCTAAAAATGCCAATAATCGGATTTATGCACTCTCCCTACCGAGAAAAATTTGGTATTCCTCGTCAACCAAATCTGGTACAGGTCGAATCGTATATTGAAATGCAAGCGCCTTATAACGATGTGTTGGCATTTCAAGGGATCGAAGCGTTTAGTCACTTATGGTTAATCTGGCAATTTCACGACAATAAAAACCAAACCGATGCTCATCCAACCGTACAGAAACAGCAAAACCCCTGTTTTCGTGCACAAGTGCGTCCGCCACGTTTGGGTGGTAATCAAAAAATAGGTGTGTTTGCGACGCGCAGCATGTATCGACCTGCACCCATTGGTTTATCTGTAGTGCAATTTAAACAGGTCAAAAAAGTGGGTAAGTCACTGCGAGTTTATGTGACAGGAGCAGATTTGTTGCATGGCACGCCTATTTTGGATATTAAACCTTATATTCAATATTCAGATGCTGTGCCTGATGCACAAAGTGGTTATGCGCAAGATGAACCCATAAGAAAAACAGTGCTATGGATGGACACAGCCGAAGCGCAAAAAAATCAGTTGCTCGAATCTGGCGTATTACAGCCACAGATTGCGCAGGAATTGGAACAGGTCTTGTCTTTAGATCCACGACCTGCATATCAGGATGATGCTGAACGAATTTACACCATGAATTTTGCAGATTTTGATGTCAGTTTCCGTGTCGATCAGCACGCAGTACACATCCTAAAAATTGTTTTAATCGCTGTCGATTAAACCATCATATATAAAATAGCCACCAACGCCAGCATGTGCAAAATTTGGGTAGGTGCGAAATAAAGTGCAAAACGTAAGCCGCCAATGAGTGCGGCATTGATACATTTAGAAATTGCATGAGCAACAAGACCTAAAATTAAGGCGTACAGCAACATTTGCTGACTGGGTGGACCTTGCATCACCACAGTAGCAATGGCGGCATGCACCTCAAATAAAGAGGCGAGTAAGGTACCAATGATTAAGCCTGCGTCGCCAAGCATTTGCTCTAAGCCGTAGACCATGGCTTGAATTGCGGTTAAGGTCGCCACAATAATAGCGGCTTCTTTAAGGCTAAACATACGGGTGTCGGCTTCAGGTTTTGCTGTTGTCGTATTTTTATGCTTTTTAAGCAAGCATACGCCGACCAAAATTAAAATGCCAATGCCTGCCAGACTGGGCATAATTAACAGCTTAAACCACGCCAGATTGACACCCGCCACAATAATCAACATTTGCGCTAAAGTTGCCACGCAAGACATCAGCGCTGCACCTGCATTGGCACGTGCGTCGCCACGACCTGCGCGTACTTCCATGCCTAAACTGGCAATGGTTGCGGTGCTTGATACAAAACCTGAAGCAATTGCAGATAATATGAGGGCGTTGCTGCTTGAGAGTAAACGCTTGGCGATATGCGCCAAAGCCTGCACACTTAGAATTAAAATCAATAATTTTAAAATCACATAAGGATTAAGCACATTGCCCCATAGTGCAGTATTAGGCGTCAGTGGCAAGGCAATTAACACCAAAGCCAGTAAAAACAAGCCATCACGTAGTTCAGCTTCGGTAATCCACTGACTGACAATGCCATGCATGGTGTGCTTGGTCATGAGTAAACCTGTCAAAATGACCGATAAACCTGCTGCCAATGGAATATTCCATAAACACAAGGCACCAATAAAATAGGTCATGACGAAGGCCAGTTCTGTGGTTGCACCTGGGTCATCTTCCGCTTGATTTTTGAGGGAATATAAGCCTATTCCGCCAACAATCAGTGCGCCTACAATGGCAATGCTCATGCCCAATAAGAAGCAAATTGCACCTAATAATGCGCAAATTCCAAAGGTGCGTACGCCTGCAAAATGATGATGTTGTCCATTTTTTTTACTGCGTTCACGCTCTAATCCAATCAGTAAGCCACAGCCAAGTGCTGCTGCAAACATGGTGAGCAGTTCGGGAAAATTGGTTGTAACCAAAGATGGAGGAGTCAGAAAATCCACAGCAACATTCCAAATACAAGGTGTTATTTTAAACATCATATATTTGAATTGTGTTTATCGCCATTTATGAATCTATTTTCACTCTAAAATTATGGCTTAATCGAACCATACAAGATTACTGTATTAAAGAAGTCATTCAGCCCTGAAAGCAAACTCTGCTATAGTAAACCCAGATTTTGGGGCATATAACAATGAATTTTAATTTTGAAATAGACAGTACTTGGTGCTTAGAACAATTAGTCAAAGATGGTAAAATTACCGAACGTGATCAGGCTTTGGTACAAACCACGCATCGTCAACGTGATCAATTAAAATGGCATCCGTTACAATGGATTGCCAACTTTAATTTGGTCGATCAAAGTCATCCCCAAACCACTTTAACTTTAAACCGTTTATGCCAATGGCTGGCTGATAAATCAGGCTTGCCATTCTATATTATTGATCCGTTAAAAGCCGATGTTGCCGCTTTAACTGCTGTGATGTCGCAGGAATTTGCGCTGCGTAACCGTATTTTAGCGGTGGAAGTGACTGCAGATGCGGTATTAATTGCGACAGATCAACCTTATAAAAAAGAATGGGTTGCCAACTTAGAACATAGTTTATTGCCCAAAAAAATTCAGCGGGTTTTACTCAGCCCAGATCAATTACAGCGCTATTTGATTGAATATTACCAAGTGAGTCGTGCAGTACATTCATCACAAAAATCTTCTGCACACGACCGTGAAAATAAAGGGGTCGAGGCTTTATTGCAATTGGGCGATACCCAAAACCCAGATGCCAATGATCAACATATTGTGAAGTTGGTCGATTGGGTGCTGCAATTTGCCTTTGAACAAGGCGCAAGTGATATTCACCTCGAACCACGTAAAGACACAGGCAAAGTACGTTTTCGTATTGATGGCGTGTTGCACACCATCTATAACATGCCTGCCAATACGCTTACCGCAGTCATCTCACGGATTAAAATTTTAGGGCGTATGAATGTAGCCGAAAAACGTAAACCGCAAGATGGACGTTTAAAAACCCGAACTCCAAAAGGACAAGAAACTGAACTGCGTTTATCGACCTTACCAACGGCGTTTGGCGAAAAACTGGTGATGCGTATTTTTGACCCAGAAGTATTGGTACGCAGTTTTCAGCAATTGGGTTTTGATAGTCGTTTGTTGAATGAATGGCATGCCCTGACTGCACATAGTCACGGCATTATTTTGGTTACAGGCCCTACAGGTTCGGGTAAAACCACCACGCTGTATTCATCGCTAAAGCAATTGGCTACCGATGAAGTCAATGTCTGCACCATTGAAGACCCGATTGAAATGTTAGAACCGAGTTTTAACCAAATGCAGGTGAATACCGCAATTGATTTAGGTTTTGCCGATGGTGTGCGTGCCTTAATGCGTCAAGACCCTGACATTATTATGGTCGGAGAAATTCGAGATCAGGATACCGCAAATATGGCGATTCAAGCGGCACTGACGGGGCATTTAGTTTTATCGACACTGCATACTAATGATGCGCCGTCAAGTTTGACTCGTTTGCATGATTTGGGCGTGCAGCCATTTTTGACTGCTGCCACAATTTTAGGCGTTTTGGCACAGCGTTTGGTGCGTAAGCTATGTCCGCATTGTAAGCAGGAAGGCTCAATAAATGAAAAAGACTGGGAACATTTGACCTTTGACTACATTATGGAAATGCCTGCACAAGTGTTTAAACCTGTCGGATGCGATGAATGTCGTCAAACGGGCTATAAAGGTCGGGTCGGAATTTATGAGTTTATGCCTTTAAGTTTAGACACCAAACAGCTCATCAGTGCCAATGCCAATTTAAATGAATTACGTCAGCAAGCTAAAAAAGAGGGCATTGAACCGTTGCGTATTGCAGGCGCACGCAAAGTTTTAGAAGGCATGACCACTTTAGAGGAAGTGTTGCGAGTCGTGCCATTAAATTAGCAGATTCAAACTTTTTACGATGAATTTTATAAAATGGAAATCTTAAGATTCAGCTCATCTTGCTTTGTTTTAATCACCATAACGAAATGAGCAACACAAAAAGGTGAAGCAATGAAATTTACAATGAAAGCAATGTTGATGGCAGGTTTAATGGCAATGGCTTCAATCACCATGGCAAACGACAGCATTAACACCCAAGCACTACATCAAAATGTAACTGTAAAACAAGCTTTAAGCCTGAAAGATGACAGCAAAGTGCAGTTAAAAGGTTATGTGGTGAAATCTATTGGTGATGAAAAATATCAGTTCCGTGATAACACAGGCACTATTACGGTCGATATTGATGATGACTTATGGAATGGCAAAGCAGTTTCTGCCAAAACGCCTGTTACCTTAATTGGTGAAGTGGATATTGATCACAAGCCTACAAAACGTATTGAAATAGATGTGGATCAAGTTCGTTTCTAAATCTACGCTGTGTAAAACAGCATTAGTTGCTACACAAAACTGATTTCACTCAAAAACCACATACGCTGTAAGGTGTATGTGGTTTTATCATGTAAAGTATTTTGAAATCATAAAATTTTGAAGCATAAATAACAGAGGAAGATATGCGCTTACTCTTGGCTGAAGACGATGTATCGCAAGCAGAAAGTATAAAAACTTGGCTGGAAATGGATGGTTATAATGTCGATTGGGTTGAACGTGGTGATCATGCCATTTTAGCGATTCAGCAGCATCATTATGATTGTGTGTTGTTAGACCGTGGGTTGCCTAAAAATAGCGGTGATGAAATTCTGCACGCTTTACGACAGCAGCAACAGGACACACCTGTTATTTTTATTACTGCGCGCGATAGTATTCAAGATCGGGTACAGGGACTTGATTTAGGTGCCAATGATTATTTGGTCAAACCGTTTAGCCTTGAAGAACTATCGGCGCGGGTACGCAGTCAGTTACGCAGTGCGCAAAGTCATCCGACACAGCAGCTTGAATTTGCCAACTTGGTTTTAGATACGCAAAGCAAACAAGTGAAAGTGGATGATCAACAGGTCAATTTAACGGCCAAGGAATTCCAGATTTTACATAAACTGATGCAAAACCCGCAGCATGTGGTGACTCGTGAACAGCTCGAAGAGTCTTTATATGCATGGGGCGATGAAATTGAAAGTAATGCGATTGAAGTGTTTATTTATCAATTACGCAAAAAAATTGGCAGTAGCCGCATTAAAACCATCCGAGGTTTAGGCTATCGTATGCAGCAAGATAACTAATTCAGTTTGATCTCCGCATGTCTAAACAGGTCATTTCTTTACAGTCCAAACTGGTTAAAAGCTCCGTTTTAAGTTCGGTCTTGGCGGGTGGACTCGCCCTGATTTTATTATTGGCGGTTGCCAGTTATCAGACCATGCGCGTGCATGATGACATTATGGATGAAATAGCCGATATGTTGCTGCGAGCAGACTTGCGTGACCATGCAGGCAATCAGGTCGATGAGTTGAGTGAGCAATTTCATATTGCCTATCAATTGGGATTAGATGATCTGATTTTGACCACCTCTGAAGATGAACATGACATTTCTCAGCTTCACTTGTCTCAGCTTGCCGTGGTATCTGAGCATGGTTTTTCATTTCACTGGCAAGATGGACAAATTTGGCGCAGCTATGTGGCAGAGGAAGATGGCTTGCATGTGATTGTCGCGCAGCCGCTTAAATATCGCTTCAAGGAAATTGCTGCAACCAGTTTAGGTTATGCCGCTATTTTATTGCTGTTGTGGTTGCTGCAATGGGCCATTGTGCATTTTATGATTGGTCGTCAATTTAAGCGGATTCAGCAACTCTCCCAACAAATTGCAGAAAAAAATCAACATGATTTGACGCCAATTATCCCCACACAACCTGAATTGAAAGAACTGCAACCCATGCTGCAGCAATTGAATAAATTGTTGGGGCGAGTAGAGCAGTCTTTAATTGCAGAACAGCGATTTACAGCAGATGCTTCGCATGAATTACGCTCTCCTTTATCTGCCATTCAATTGCGTTTGCAGGTGCTAAAACGTAAATACCAACAACAACCTGAGTTGGCACAAGATTTAGAGCAAATTCAGCGTGATGTCAGTCGTGGTACACAAGTATTGGAAAATTTGCTGTTATTGGCACGTTTAGACCCGACAGATGCGGCATCGTTAAATAAAAGTGCGGTATCTATAGCAGACTTGGTGCAGGAAGTTTTACAAAGTCTGACGCCGTTTATTCAGGAAAAAGCCATTCAGATTCAGTCAGATATTCAACCGATACAAGTGCAAGGCAATCCTGAATTGCTATTTAGCTGCCTGCGCAACTTGATTGACAACGCAGTGCGTTATGCAGCACCTCAAGGACGTATTTGGATTGAAGCGAAACCGCATGAATTGATGCAGGAAATTTGCATCGCCGACAATGGTCATGCAGTGACTGATGACGTTTTGGCACGTTTGGGCGAACGCTTTTACCGTGCTTTAGGCAGTAAAACTCAAGGTTCTGGTTTAGGACTGTCGATTTGTAAGAAAATTATAGAGTTGCATGCAGGAAAAATTGAATTTTCACGTGCTGAACAAGGTGGTTTAAAAGTGCGTATTTTGTTGCCTAAAGCCCAGTTGTAAATATGATTGGTTTTAGGAAGCAAGTTAAAATTAAACAAGTCAGAACTTAAAAGCAGTATGCGCTGATTCATACTGCTGTTTCCACGTTTATTATTGTGTTGATTATTTTAATTATTTTGTGAGAATAAGACGATTGTTACGGGTTAAGCGTAAACGATATTCTTCGCCTGCATGCAAAATACGAATTTCGCGTCCTAGCGCAAACAAGTTATTTGAATGTAACATAGGTAGGGCATGCTGAGTGTCTGAATGACGTGAAAATAAATTAAATGGGGCGTTCATTTTGAGTTACTCCGTGGTGTGTAAGAATTGTTTTAAATGATAATCATTATCATATAAGCCTGTCAACGGATTATTTTTGATTTTATAAAAGTCTACAATTTGCAGTTAAACGTACATTGCAGAAAAGGAAACGGGTTCATGTCCAAGCCAAATATTCATGTGGCAATTGCGCTGTTATTTCATCAAAACAAAGTGTTAGTGGGTTGGCGCGAAGCCAAACAACATCAGGGCAATAAACACGAGTTTCCTGGTGGAAAAGTGGAAGCAGGCGAAACTCCTGTAGATGCCTGCCGCCGTGAGGTGTTTGAAGAAGTTGGTATTGGCATACAGCATTGGCATGCCTTTGATATTATTTGCCATGAATATGATGATGTGATTGTCAATCTGCATATTTTTCAGGCTGCTGTACCTGCGGCTTTATTAAAAGATATTCAAGTGCCTTGGACATGGTTTAGCCGTCCGCAACTTTTAGAGCTGAATTTTCCGCAAGCCAATCGTGCAATTGTGCAACGACTGGCGTGGCAACAGGCTATTAAAGTCAGTGAAGATTTAAAACATTTAGCAAATTTGCCTAAGCAAAAACTGCTGTATTGGCGGGTTGAGCCCAATGCTGCCTGCAAGGTTGAATTGTCAGAATATTGCATTGAGCAACTGGGGCAAGTGATTATCAATTTGGAATTGTGGAAGCAATTAAATACGATTCAGCAACACGCGATTGCAGCAATTCATTTGAAACAATCGCAACTAATGCAATTCCAAAAGGGCGATTTAAAAGTCGGGCAGCGTTATATTGCAGCATGTCATGACATTGTTTCGGCACAACATGCACAGCAAATTGGCTGTGAAGCAATTTTGCTCAGCCCTGTTTTAGCAACTACTACGCATCATGATGCCACACCTTTAGGATGGGAAAAATTCCAACAGATTGCTGAGTTTGTCGATATTCCTGTTTTTGCTTTGGGTGGCTTAACTCAGGATGATTTTGCTACGGCAGAGCAGCATCATGCCTATGGCATTGCAGGCGTACGTTTTATTTGAATTTCTGGTTTGACAAATAAAAAATCGCTGATGTAATTACACTCAGCGATTTTTAGTTTATTAAATCATCGTCCTTACAAATCCTTCAAAGCTTGTTGGGCTTGCGCAAGGCTTTTGGCATTATTTTGTTGCTGTGCTGCTTTTTGAATGACTAACCACAATTGACGTTTCATGGCATCGCTTTGTGCATAGCTTAAACCACGACGTGCCAAGGCTTCTGCATTGGCAGGTTGCTTTTTTTGGTTGGCAATTAAAGCCAAATATAAATAGGTTTCAGCCGCTTGCGGGGCAAGTCGCTGCGCTTGCAAAGCTGCTGTTTCGGCCTGATTGAATTGACCTTGTTTATAAGCGGTCTGGGTTTGCTGCATCAACTTTTGAAAAGCAGGCAAACTACGACCATCCTCTAATTTTTGTTGCACGGTTTGTTGTGGCACCACCACTTGCAACGATTGACGCTTAATTTCTTCACGTTCATAAGGACGAATCACCACACCTTCTGGTGTCGTCACAGTTTTAGGTTTTTCAGGCACAGGCTGAGGAGCAGGCGGTTCAGGTAAACTCTGGCAAGCTACAATCGTTGCCATCGCACCCATAGCGAATGTGGTGAAAAAAACCTGTCTTAAACGTGATAATTTCATAAGCGTAACCAATCGATATCCTCAAGTTTAATTGATATAACTGCCGCTTGAGATGACACGACCATCGGTATTGTCATCTGATACAGGTTCAGTTTCACGGATATAATTTTCGATACTGTCACTGGTTTCAGGAGCTGCTTGTTGAGTTTCAGTATCGGGTTGGTAAACGGGTTCAACTTGATAGTGTGAAAAACCACATGCGGTTGCCTGACGTGGTACATTATTACGATTCACTGGAATATACATCGCACCTTCACAGCCTTGTGCAGATAAATGCCCAGAACTGCGGTCAATCCAATGCCATTGAATTTGTTCAGTCTGACGTAAGTTGACAGGTTTTTGACGCAATTGCTGCATCACATTACTCCAGACAGGCAAAGCACCAGACGAGCCTGTTAAGCCTGTGACTTTGTTATCATCCAAACCAAGCCATACAACGGCTAAATAATTGCCTGAATAGCCCGCAAACCATGAATCACGAGTATCATTGGTTGTACCTGATTTACCTGCCAATTTTAAATCTGTCGATAAGCTATTGTAAGCTGAACGACCTGTACCAGAACTCATCACTTGCTGTAAGCCATAATTCAAAATATAGGCGGCAGAAGGATCAATAGTTTGTTGTACGGTTAAACCATAACGATCCAGTAAACGTCCATTGGCATCGACTACGGTGCGAATCGCTTTGGTCGGATATTTAAAACCACCTGTGGCAAAGTTACCGTAAATGTCCATCACTTGCATTGGTGATAAATCTACCGCACCCAAGAAAATAGATGGATATTGCGGAACCGCATCACTTGGTACACCAAATTTAATGAGGTGATTACGGAAGGTAGATAATCCAAACTCCTGTCCCAAACGAACTGCAGATAGGTTATAAGACTGAGATAGGGCTTGTGACATAGACACAATCCCATGATCGCTGCCGCTATAATTACGTGGTGTCCAAGATTTACCATCAATTGGGATGCTGATTTGGCTGTCTTCTACAGGACTTGCCCAGTTATATCGACCAGACTCAATCGCACTTAAATAAATAATTGGTTTGAGCAGTGAGCCAACTTGACGTTTGGCATCCAAGGCACGGTTAAAACCCGTAAAATCTTGCGTAGAACCTACCGCTGCCACTAACTCGCCATTTTCAGGATGAGAAATTAGCACCGCGCCTTGTAATTCTTTTAAACGCTTTGGATTGGCTTTGCTTAAACGCTCAACCGATGCTTTAAAAGCATTTTGTACGTTGGTTTGTGCAATCGGATCAAGCGTCGTGAAGATACGCAAACCCTGATTGGTCAAATCTCCTTCTTGATATTCAGTACGTAATTGACGGCGGACAATATCTAAAAAGTCAGGGAAACGGGCAGGGCCAATGGTCGGTTTTGTAATGACATTTAAGGGACGCGCAGTTTCTTTTTCATATTGTTCTTGGTTTAAATAACCCATCACCAACATATTGTTTAGTACAATGTCACGACGTTTTTTGGCAGCTTCAGGGTTGCGCCAAGGATTATATAATGATGGACCTTGTACCAAACCGACCAAAAAGGCTTGTTGTGAAATGTTTAGCTCACGCAATGGCATACCAAAATAAAACTGTGAAGCCAGACCATAACCATTAATAGAATAGTTACCATTTTGACCTAAATTCACTTCATTTAAATAGGCTTCTAAAATTTCATCTTTGCTGTAATGCAACTCAATCAGCATAGCCATGAGTGCTTCATTGGCTTTACGTTTTAAAGTGCGCTCTGGGCTTAAATAAAAGTTTTTCACCAATTGCTGCGTAAGGGTAGAACCACCCTGACGTTTGCCACCCGTGACGTTGCTGACAATGGCACGTGCAGTACCACGAATTGAAACGCCGTGGTGTTGATAGAAATTACGATCTTCGGTGGCAATAAGAGCTTCAATGAGTGGTTTAGGCACTTTATTCAGTTTAATCAGCACTCGATCTTCATTGTGCTGCGGATAGATTCCGCCAATCAACATCGGTTCTAAACGTGCAATGCCTGTATTAGAAGGCTTGGTGGCACTCACCTCACTAATTTGATTATTGGCAAAGCTGACTTTTAAAACCTGTTCAGGTTCAACACTATCGCCAAAGTCAAAACCACGGGTATGCACAAATAAAGTATTACCATCGCTGACATAACTGCCTGATTTAGCGTAATTATCTGTATTTTTATAGCCAAGCAGTTTTAGTTCTTGAGTAAAGTCGGTCTGGCTGACAGGTGCATTGTTATACACTTCTAATGGGCGTGCAAAAACCTTGGCTGGAATATCCCAACGCTGTCCTTCAAATTTGTCTCTGACAATATTATCCAGACGAATCAAGTAGATACTAAATGCAATAAATCCACCAATAACGATGATGCAAAATAGTAATGCAATTATGCCTATGCCACGCTCAGACTTCATAAATCGCGATAAGATCCTGATAAATTTTGCTAATCATGCGAAGCTTTTACTGAATTTGCAATAATTAATCTGTGACTGAAGGGAAAATATCGTCATAAAATTGAGCAGAAATGTAGTTTTAAAGTTTTTTTAAATCAACTAGGTTAGTGCTATGATAGGCGTCGAATCGTAGCGGAGCGATATCGCAGGTGCAAATTTCACATAAGAACTTTCGGAACATTGGACTGATTGGCCGTCCAGACAAATATTCTGTCGTAGAAACATTATGTCTGATTCACGACCATATTTTAGGATTGGGTTTGCATCCCGTTTTTGATTCTGACACTGCTCAACTTGTACCTTATAACAACACCCAAACAGTCAGCCGTGCTTTATTAGGCGAAGTGGTCGATTTGGTGATTGTGGTGGGGGGGGATGGTTCATTGCTGCATGCAGCACGCGCTTTGGTTAAATACAATACCCCTGTAATTGGTGTGAACCGCGGGCGTTTAGGCTTTTTAACCGATATTAAACCGACAGAAGTAATCTTTAAACTTGATCAGGTTTTGCAAGGGCATTTTCAGTCAGACCGTCGTTTTTTATTGGAAATGGAAGTGCGCTCTAAAGGTGAAATCATTTATGAAGCGATTGCCTTGAATGATGTGGTGCTACATTCGGGTAAGTCGGTTCACATGATTGACTTTGAACTGAATATTGATGGGCAATATGTCTATCGTCAGCACAGTGATGGTTTAATCGTTTCGACCCCAACAGGTTCAACGGCTTATGCTTTGTCGGGTGGTGGCCCAATTGTACATCCGAGCATGGATGCAATTGCATTGGTGCCTATGCATCCACATACCTTGTCTTCACGCCCAATTGTGGTGGGTGGACACAGCGAAATTAAAATCAATATTCGTGAAAACCGTGTGTTGCCGATGGTTAGTGCTGACGGTCAACATAGTGTTTCATTAAATGTCGGAGATAGTTTGCATATCCGCAAACATCCTTATAAATTAAATTTATTACATCCACCAGGTTATGACTTCTATATGGCTTGTCGTACTAAGTTAGGGTGGAATCAAGATTTTGAATCAATGCAACAGCAGGATGAATGATGAATATTGAACAAATGCTTGCCGTACTCGATCCTGAAATTGTTGGACGTTTAAAAACGGCAATTGAAATTGGCAAGTGGCCTAATGGTGTTGCGCTGACCCAAGAGCAACGTCAAATTTGTATGCAAGCAGTGTATGCGTGGGAAATGAAAAACCTGCCTGAAACTGAGCGTAGTGGCTATATTGACCGTGGCACTAAAGAAGAAGGCGAGCAGTGTGATGACGATCATCACAAGCATGAAGAATTTAAACCGATTCGTTTTGTTTAAATGATGCAAAACTGCTTTCATGAAAATTGAAAGATAAAAAAGACACCTGAGATGGGTGTCTTTTTTTGTATTTTCAATGACGTTTTAGTTGTGACGATTTTGCCAAAGCTGCTGTGCGTTTTGCATCGCTACAGCATAATCATCACAAACGCCCATGGTATATAAAGCGATACCTATGGTTTCGGTAATGGCGACTTCACCATACTCATGAGTTTGCTGATCTAGCCAGACGGCTTTAAATACTGCCAAATCCAGTTCTTCTTCTATAGGGCTGCGGTTATCGGTCAGTTTAGGCAGTTCGTGTTCATATAAAGCGCCATTTTTGATGCCACAAATTAAAGTTTTGGCATCGGGGTTGCGTTCAAACTCGCCACCTTCGCCTTTAATCACTGCACTGTTTTGATAACCCAGCTGAAATGCGGCTTGTTGATGTGAACTGCGATAGGCAGGGTGAAAAATCGCCTGCATGGTGGCTTTGGCATTAAAAGGGTTGATTAAACGGGCAAGGGTATGAATGGGTGAACGTAAACCCATCACATTGCGTAAATTAATCAACTCACTCAAAATCGGTGAAATAACATCCAATGGTAAGTAAGCAAAATTACGCTGTGCCAATTGCTGTTCAACGTCTAGGTCATTTTGGCAAATTGGATAATCTAAATATTGCAGTGCTTGTTCGGTATATAAACGGTTGATGGTATGCCCAGAAGCACCATGCATCACCACTTTATAGTTATGTTTTGCTAAAGTCAGCGCTGCCAATAAAAACCACGGATAATGTCTGCGTTTACCTGCATAAGATGACCAGTCTAAATCGACCTGAAGCGGTTTAAATTGCAGTTGATCACGGGTGGCTTGCACAAAACCTGCCAACTCCTCTACAGATTCTTCCTTCACACGCAGCAGTATTAAAAAAGCGCCTAATTGAACGTCCAAGACTTCATTGCGCAAAATCATAGAAAAAGCTTGATAGGCTTCATCATAGGTCAGTGAACGTGCGCCTGTTTTGCCTTTGCCAATAATTCGAATAAATTGTGCAAATGGATGTTCTACATCTTTATAAATATTTCTTTTATTGGGGTTTGTATTTGGCATAAGCGAGTTCACACGACATCAATTTAAATTAGGGTCTGATGACATTTCATAAATGGCTTGCGCTGTAGGCTAAAACTGAGCAGATCAGGCATGAAGCGCAGGGAATAGTGGGTCTATTGCTAAGCTTCATAACGCAATCTGAGAAAGTTTTAGCCACAGCCTTTCAGGGCGAGCATATTTTTGCTGCTATTGCGTTATGTGCCAGTCATTTAGAATGACTAAATTTCCTGTCCCATGCCTTATATCAGCTAAAAAATATGCGTTGCCGCAAACATAGACGAATTGTCAACAGACCCTAGTATACTAGTGTATAAACTTCGGCAACAGTTTGCAGCACTATTCATAGCTTCAGCTTATACAAGCTTCGTTTGCACATCTGAAATGACGACTAAAGTTTGACTGTAAAGTAAGACAATCTGTAGGGATAACACATGACAGCCTGCATAAAAATGCATAGCATGGATACTGTTGAAAACAACAATTGAAAAATAAAGGATTGGATATGCTGGCTTATGATGCTGATTTAGAATTATTTAGAGATAACTTTCGACGTTTTATGCAGGAGCATATTGCACCGCATTATGCTGCGTGGGAACGTGAGGGCATCATGCCGCGCAGCGTGTGGAATCTGTTAGGTGAAAATGGTTTTTTATGTATTGATGTGCCTGAAGAATATGGCGGCTATGGTGTTCCAACGCATTATTCCCTAATGTTGGTCGAAGAGTCGGCACGTGCAGGTTATAGCGCACTCTCTACAGGTATTTCCTGTCACTCTGAAATTGCTGCGCCGTACATTTTGCATATTGGTACAGAAGAACAAAAACAATACTGGCTACCTAAAATGGTGTCGGGTGAAGTAGTTGGTGCAATTGGCATGACTGAGCCAGGTGCGGGTTCAGACTTACAAGCCATGCGTACTAATGCCATTTTGCAAGAAGATCATTATGTACTGAATGGCTCTAAAACCTTTATTTCCAATGGTCAGCATGCAGACTTGGTGGTTTTGGCAGTAAAAACTGATCCGCAAGCACGTGCCAAAGGCGTGTCGCTCATGTTGGTCGATACTCACTTGGAAGGCTTTAAAAAAGGCACCAATTTGGAAAAAATTGGTTTGCATTCACAAGATACGTCAGAGCTATTCTTCGACAATGTCAAAGTGCCGAAAAACCAACTGTTGGGACAGGCAGGGCATGGTTTTGCCTATTTAATACAAGAATTGCCACGTGAACGTACCGCGATTGCAGCCACAGCATTGGGTGCTATTCGTGGTTCAATTGATGTGACCACACAATATGTGCAAGAGCGTCAGGCGTTTGGACAAGCCATTGGTCAGTTCCAGAATACCCGTTTTGTTTTGGCACAGGCTAAAATTGATGAATTGGCAACCGCTGCTTTTTATAATCAAAACGTCGAATTGTATATGCAGGGCAAACTGGACGTCGAAACTGCAGCCGCTTTAAAAAGCTTTGCGACAGATATGCAAATGAAAATTGCCGATCAATTGCTGCAACTGTTTGGCGGTTATGGCTATATGACGGAATACCCGATTTCTCGTTTCTTTGTCGATGCGCGAATCCAGCGAATTTACGGTGGAACCAATGAAATTATGAAAGAAATTGTCGCGCGTGGTTTATTGGGGCGTTAAAACAATGCCTAAAAGTCCAATTGAATAAAGATCAAGGATCATCTCCAGAGTCAGCCCAGTGCTGGCTCTTTTTTTATGAATTTGATCAGACTTAAAAGCAATGAGCTGATTGATAATTACACTTAAAAATAAAATTACACCGCTTAGAATTAGAGATGCAAAAAAGAAAAGCATAGTTGCCCAGTTTTAAGCGGTACGTTGTGCAAAGTTGCGGCTTAAATGTATAGATTGGTGATGCTTTGATCAACTGTATGTTTTTAAATCTGAAACACTGAAAGTTGTATTGCGCAACATTTGAAAGCTAACTATTGTTATACTATTTGCAAAATGTTTATGAAGGGCGACATAACAATGATCCAAGACGATCAGAACACAACGACTTCTCTTGATCTCGCTAAAATCCGTGAAGATATTGACTCTGTAGATCAACAGATTCAGCAGCTGATTAACCGTCGAGCACGACTTGCTGAAGCGGTGGCGAAAGCAAAATTTGCAGCAGAAGAGAGCCCGTTGTTTTACCGTCCTGAACGTGAAGCGCAAGTTTTACGTAATGTTATGGAACGCAACGAAGGGCCGTTGTCTGATGTGACCATGGCACGTTTATTCCGTGAAATTATGTCGGCATGTTTGGCACTTGAAGCGCCACAAAGTATTGCGTTTTTAGGGCCAATTGGTACTTATACGCATTCCGCAGTACTTAAACATTTTGGTCAAGATGCGATTGTGCGTCCTTTGCCTACTATTGATGAAGTTTTCCGTGAAGTGGAAGCAGGCAGTGCACACTATGGTTTAGTACCTGTCGAAAACTCATCTGAAGGTGTGGTGAACCATACTTTAGATTGCTTTAAATCATCGCCATTAAATGTGATTGGTGAAGTAGAATTGCGTATTCATCACCAATTCCTTGTGTCAGAAAACACTCGTAAAGACAGCATTAAACAAATTTATGCGCATCAGCAAACTTTGGCACAATGCCGTAAATGGTTAGATGTACATTATCCGGGTGTAGAGCGTGTAGCACTCAGCTCCAATGCAGAAGCAGCACGCCGTATTCGTAATGAATGGCATTCTGCTGCAATTGCTTCTGAAATTGCGGCCAATATTTACGAACTTGAAATTTTACATAGCAATATCGAAGATAACCCAGAAAATACCACACGTTTCTTGGTGATTGGTCGTGAGAAAGTTCCACCTAGTGGCAATGACAAAACTTCATTGTTGGTGTCTGCACATGACCGCGCAGGGGCGTTGCTTGAGATTCTTGCGCCATTTGCGAAGCATAATATTAGCTTGACCAGTATTGAAACACGTCCTGCCTTGCCTGAAAAATGGGCCTATGTATTCTTCATTGACCTAGAAGGGCATGTCGAGCAAGACAATGTCCGTGCAGCGATTGAAGAAATCCGTCCATTGGTGAAAGAAATTCGTGTCTTGGGTTCTTATCCTGCTGCCGTGTTGTAATCGTATTTAATTCAGTGGTGTGCATGTTTGTCATGCGCGCCACATTCACCACCTAGTCAACTGGAAGTGTAAAATGTCGTTTGTCCCAGCCAATGAAGGCATCTCGAAGTTAAAGCCTTATCAACCAGGTAAACCAATCAGTGAACTTGAGCGTGAGTTGGGGATTACAGATATCGTCAAACTTGCTTCAAATGAAAACCCATTGGGCTGTTCAGACAAAGTCAAAGAAGCCGTTGCAGCAGAAATTGCTGAAATTGGTCGCTATCCAGATGGTGGTGGTTTTATTTTAAAAGACCAAATTCAAAAACAATTTGGCTTTGCGCATGACCGTATTACTTTGGGTAATGGTTCAAACGATTTGCTAGAAATGTTTGCTCGCGCATTCGTTTCAGATCAAGATTCAGTGTTGTACAGCCAACATGCCTTTGCAGTATATGCTTTGGTAACGCAAGCGATTAATGCTCAAGCGATTGAAGTGCCTGCCAAAGGTTTTTCACATGACTTGGATGCTATGGCGGCAGCAATTCAAGACAACACCAAGTTAATCTTTATTGCCAACCCAAATAACCCAACAGGCACATGGTTTGAAGAGGCTGAATTTGAAGCCTTTATGCAAAAAGTTCCTGCACGGGTGATTGTGGTATTAGATGAAGCCTATGTGGAATATTTTCCAGAGAACTTCAATAGCCTTAAATTCCTTGAGCAATATCCAAACTTAATCGTGAGCCGTACTTTATCTAAGTGCTATGGTTTGGCGGCGCTGCGCGTTGGTTTTGCTTTAGCTTCTGCAGAAGTGACCGATTATTTAAACCGTATTCGTCAACCATTTAACGTCAATCACTTGGCAATGGTGGCTGCGGTTGCGGCATTAAAAGACGAAGATTTTATCGAAAAATCACGTATTGCCAACAAAGCAGGCATGGCGCAATTGGAAGCAGGCTTTAAAGCATTGGGTCTGAATTATGTGCCTTCACGTGCTAACTTTATTTTGGTAGATGTAGAAGCCGATCCGGGTCAAACTTTTAATGCCTTATTGAAAGAAGGTGTAATTGTACGTCCTGTGGGTATTACGACCCATTTACGTGTTTCAATTGGCACAGAAGCAGAAAATGCCAAGTTCCTGCGTGCATTAGCCAAAGTATTGGGCAAGGAAGCAAAGGCATAAAACATGGCGCAACCATTGTTTGAAAAAGTTGCATTTATCGGACTCGGGCTAATAGGCTCGAGTTTGGCACGTGTAATGCTGGCAGAAAACTTAAGTCGGCATATTGTGGCATCGACCCGTTCTGAAAAAACGCTGCAAGATGCTTTGGAATTAGGATTAATTGAACAAGGCTTTAACAATCCTGTAGATGCGGTACAAGGCGCAGATTTAGTGGTGTTGGCGCTACCTGTGCAAGCCACAGAAAAAGTCTTGCGATTAATTCAGCCACATTTGGCAGATAATGTAATTCTGACCGATGTAGGCAGCACCAAAGGCAGTGTCGTGGCTGCAGCCAAAGCGGTTTTTGGAGAACATTTACCTGCAGGTTTTGTACCCGGGCATCCAATTGCTGGGGCAGAGCATACAGGCGTGCATGCAGGCAAGGTTGATTTATTTGCCAATCACAAAGTCATTTTGACACCATTACCAAGCAGTGCGCCGTGGGCAGTCAATAAACTGATTCAAATGTGGGAAAGCGCCAAAGCCGAAGTAATTTGCATGGATGTGGAAAAACATGATGAGGTATTGGCATATACCAGTCATCTTCCACATTTAATGGCCTTTAATTTAGTCGAACAATTGGCAAATCGGGAAGATAATTTAGACATTTTCCGCTATGCTGCGGGTGGCTTTCGTGACTTCTCACGTATTGCTGCTAGCGATCCACAAATGTGGCATGACATTTTCTTTGCCAATAAAACTGCATTGTTAAAAGCGGTGGATGGCTTTGAAAGTCAACTCGCGATTATTCGCCAACTGATTGAACAAGAAGACTCGCATGCTTTAATGGGCTTGCTTGGACATGCACAAGCGGCACGACAGCATTTTAATCATATGCTCGCCAAGAAACCTTTTATGGAGAACAATAACGTGACACAACAATTTACGATTTTGCCGGGTGCTAAGACTTTCCAAGGTAAATTTACCGTACCGGGTGACAAATCTGTGTCACATCGTTCCATTATGTTTGGTGCAATTGCCGAAGGCACTACGCATGTGACAGGTTTCCTTGAAGGTGAGGATGCATTGGCGACTTTGCAGGCATTCCGTGATATGGGTGTGAGCATTGAAGGCCCTAAAAATGGTGAGGTCACCATTTATGGCGTAGGTATGCAAGGTTTAAAAGCACCTGCAGGCCCAATTTATATGGGTAACTCAGGCACATCTATGCGTTTGTTGGCAGGCATGTTGTCTGCACAGCAGTTTGATTCTGTTATGACAGGTGATGCGTCACTGACCAAGCGTCCAATGGAACGTATTGCTAAACCATTGCGTGAAATGGGTGCACAAATTCAAACGACGGGTGAACGTGGCACACCGCCAGTATCGATTACAGGTGCGCAAGCGCTGAAAGGTATTCACTATGATTTGCCAATGGCATCTGCACAGGTGAAATCTGGTATTTTATTGGCAGGGCTTTGGGCAGAAGGTGAAACTTCAGTGACTGAGCCTGAACCAACGCGTGACCATACCGAACGTATGTTACGAGCATTTGGTTATGAAGTGAAAACTGAAGGTAACCGTATTTCATTGCAAGGCGGCGGTAAATTGGTGGGTACAGATATTCAAGTACCTTCTGATATTTCATCTGCGGCATTCTTCATGGTGGGTGCAGCCATTACAGAAAATTCAGATGTAACCTTAGAAGCGGTGGGCATTAACCCAACCCGTACAGGTGTGATTGAAATTCTGAAACAAATGGGTGCAGACCTGAGCGTGGAAAATGAACGTATTGCAGGCGGTGAACCAATTGCAGATATTCGTATTCGTGGTTCACGTACTTTAAAAGGGATTCATGTTCCTGAAGATCAAGTGCCATTGGCGATTGATGAATTTCCTGCATTGTTCATTGCTGCAGCTTGTGCTGAAGGTCAAACTGTACTGACAGGTGCTGCAGAATTGCGCGTAAAAGAATCAGACCGTATTCAAGTGATGGCAGATGGTTTAAAAACCATGGGCATTGACTGCACACCCACTGACGATGGCATCATCATTCAGGGTAAAGGCAAAGCAGGCGACTGGTCAGCGATATTTACAGGCGGCGAGATTGAATCACATCATGACCATCGTATCGCCATGAGTTTCTCTATGGCAGGCTTGCGTACTTCTGGTGAAATTAAAATTGTAGGTACAGAAACAGTAGCAACAAGTTTCCCTACCTTTACTGAGCTTGCAGGTGTGGCAGGTCTGAATATTCAAGTGACAGAATAAGCCAAAACGATACGGGCTGCGATGACAAATCGCAAAGCCTAGACTTTATGCTGAAACAGCCAAGCTTTTGCTTGGCTGTTTGCGTTTTATTGCTTATGCTAAACCCATACAAGAAAAAAGCCTTTGGGTTCGAGCATGCGCAAATTAAAATTTATGGCGAATTGTGAAAATAAACAAGAGTTACAAGATTGCACTTTGGCACAGAATTATGTGGCGAATTTACTTTCACAAAACTTATCTCACTATGGCTTTCAAACGTTGCCGCAGAGTGGTGCACAAGTCGCTGTAAGTGTAGATCAACATGCGCTGCCTTTGGCTGTGAACTGTCAAAGCCGTGGTGAAGATGGACATCTTGTTTGTGAAATTACTTCATACCCCAATGAAGAACAAGACTGGCTAGAACGGATTACAGAGCAAAGTTTATTAAATCAATTGGCGCAAGCGGTAGAAAATACTCTGAAAGAAGACCAATCTTTTAGTGAATTTGAGTGGAAAGGTTAAACTAGGACGATATGTGTTGGATGTTTAAAATCTATACATGATTTTTAAATCAAAATCATTCGTTTTTTAATTGATGTGTCATCTAAATGACACATCACAACCGTATATTAAGCAGCAAGAACAATACAACAAAATAGTTTTTATTTAACCCGCTTAATTTGGGAGAGTTAAGTGGGTTTTTTATTGCCTAGAGAAAAGTTGTAAGTACTGAAAAAAACCTCAACTGATTAGAGAGAACCAATGTTTTTAAAAGCATGCACTAAAATAAAAGCACCTCATCCTCCACGTTGGATTGATCTAATCGATCATCGTAAGGAAACACGTACTGAACGTGTTTTCCCATAAGGGTAAACAAAAACGCGCATTGGAGTTTGTTGAAAGCTGCTGCTATAGTGAGCGCAGTATTTTTTATTTAGGTGGTTTATGCTCGCTTTAATTTCTCCAGCCAAGACTTTAGATTATGAAACTGCATTACCAAGCGATGAATATACTCAACCTAGATTACTTCAACATTCACAAGAGTTAATTGATGTAGCACGTAAACTTTCTGCTACAGAAATTGCCAGTTTAATGAGTGTCAGTGAAAAAATTGCCACTTTGAATGTCGAGCGTTTTCGTGACTGGCAAGCAGAGTTTGATCTTGCCAATGCACGTCAGGCCATGTTTGCTTTTAAAGGTGATGTGTACACAGGCTTAGATGCTTATAGTTTGTCTGCTGCAGATATTGAGTTTGCTCAACAACACCTGCGTATGCTTTCTGGCTTATATGGCTTATTGCGTCCTTTAGATTTAATGATGCCGTATCGTTTGGAAATGGGCACTAAGTTGCATAATGCGCGCGGTGAAAATTTGTATCGTTTCTGGGGCGATATCATCACCAATTTAATTAACCAAGATTTAAAACATAACCAGTCGGCATTATTAGTTAATCTAGCTTCCGATGAATATTATAAGTCGGTGCAGGAAGCGAAAATTCAGGCTGAAATTATTAAACCTGTATTTTTAGATCAGAAAAATGGTAAATATAAAGTCATCAGTTTTTATGCCAAAAAAGCCCGTGGTTTGATGGCACGTTATATCATCGAGAATAAATTAGAACGCGCAGAAGACTTAAAAGCATTCAATAGTGAAGGTTATTATTTCGATGCAGACAGTTCTTTAAAAGGCGAATTGGTCTTTAAACGTGACGAGCAAGCCGCCTAACTGTCGGTTTAATCGTTGAATCTCCCATCATGCTAACCTATGGCAGATGGGGGCGAGACTGACCAATCTCCTGTTTGTACTCTTAAAGCTGTTTAAAGGCTTCTATGGCACGTAATCGGCTAAGTTTTAAATCTACAATTGGATGCGGATAATCCAGTTTTAGATTTGGATTTTTCGCATATGGTTCATGAATATTTTTGGCATCTAAATGAGCCAGTTTAGGTAGCCATGTGCGAATATAATCACCATTGGGGTCAAACTTTTGTGATTGGCTCACAGGGTTGAAAATCCTAAAATAGGGCACTGCATCTGTACCAGTCGAGGCACACCATTGCCAGCCACCGTTATTGGCAGCCAAATCACCATCAATTAAATGTTGCATAAACCACTGTTCGCCCAAGCGCCAGTCAATTAACAGGTTTTTGCACAGAAACATTGCGCAAATCATTCTGACTCGATTATGCATCCAGCCCGTTTGCAAAAGTTGTTGCATGCCTGCATCCACAATGGGGATGCCTGTTTTTCCTTGCTGCCATGCTGCTAAACCAGCAGAATCATTGCGCCACGCCACTTGTGTGGTCTGATCTTTAAAAGGACGGTGCTTGGAAACTTTGGAATAATCAAACAAAATATGTTGATAAAACTCACGCCAAAGTAATTCATCTAACCAAGTTTGTTGTCCTACATTTTCGAGATGAAAATGCCCTTGTGAATGAGCAAAAACCGCAGCCAGACATTGCCGAATGGAGAGAATGCCACAGTTTAAATACGCAGATAATTGGCTGGTACCAGACAACGCAGGAAAATCACGCTGTTGCTGATAATCGTGCATTTTTTCACGTGTAAAATCATCCAACAAGTGATGTGCATGTTGTTCCGTGACTGCCCATAAGTTTTGTTGTGCCGTTGGAAGCGGGTCGAAACCTAAGTGTTCTAAACTTGGCACTGTAGAGAGATATTGTTTAGGAAGTTGGATGGGTAGTTGTGGTTGCGGCAGAGGAAAGCAACGCGGAATACTGACATTCAACTGTTGATAGGCATACTTTTTAAATGCGCTGAATACCTGATACGGTTTCATGCTCTGATTGCGCACCGTACCCACAGGAAAAAGCGTGCGGTCATGGTACAAAACCAAATCCTGACCGTGTTGGTTCAAGGTTTGTTGAACTTCAAGATCACGTTTTAGCTCATTCACTCCCAATTCAATATTGGCATAAATATTTTGAATCGGATGAGAGTCCTTCAATGTTTGGCATAGTTGGAGCAGTGTTTGTGCAATGTCAGCCCAAGATGGTGTAATTTGAACAATCAGTGGGATATTGAGTTGTGCGAGTTCGTCTTTTAGTGCATTTAATTGACGCAAGTAAAAGTCAATTTTAATGGGCGCATCGTGATGTAAACGATATTGCTGAGGCGAAAGAATCACCACGCCAATACAAGCTCCTGCTTGGTTAGCATGCCAAAGTGCGGTGTGATCTGAAATTCTTAAATCTTGTCGGAACCAAACTAAATTATAGTTTTGCATGGGAAGAATGCTTGATGTGAGCGCTAGAAAGGTGACTTCATTATAAGCATGACTGGGTAAAATTGTCTTAAATGCGAAGGGTTTAATTGTCCAATAAAACGACAATGTGCTGTGTTGATTTTTCCTGTAATGATCTTTCCGCAATAGTCTGCCTGAAAGGATCTTTCAGTCATGTGCTTATCCTGAATTTTAGAATGACAAACAAAAAAGGCAAAGTAAAAATACTTTGCCTTTTGCTTCGATCAATACTGATCTTAGTGGTGATGACCACCCGCACCGTGTACGTGACCGTGATCTAATTCTTCTTGAGAAGCTTCACGGATTTCAATGATTTCAACTTCAAACGTTAAATCTTGACCAGCAAGTGGGAAGTTTGCATCAACAATTACGTTGTCGCCTTCAACTGCTTTTACAGTTACGATTTGAACGCCATCATCAGTTTGCGCTTGGAATTGCATGCCTGCTTGGATGTTGTCTACACCTTGGAACATTTGTGCAGGAACTTCTTGTACTAAGTCTGGGTTGTATTCGCCATAACCTTCAGCTGCAGGTACGTTTACAGTAAATTTTTCACCTACTGTTTTACCTTCTAACGCTTTTTCTAAACCAGGGATGATATTACCTGCACCATGCAAATAGGCAAGTGGTTCACCTTGAGATTTGTCGAGAGTTTCACCCTCTGCGTTAGTCAATGTGTAGTGGAAAGAAACCACGAGGTCATTTGCAATAGCAGTCATGTTATTGATCCATTCAATTTTTTAAGGGTACATCATAAAGTGAAACGTGGAATTTGTTATAGACATTTCTGCAAATTCTTCACTTTTCCGAGTTTTTATGACATTTTTTAGTTAATCGGGGCAATTTTTATAATTTCAATGCAAATTTATGCGTCATACATATAAATTTGCAGATTTTATTGCAGGCTCATTTTAACCCCTTTGTATGATGTGTAGATGACAATAAAAAAGATGGGACATTGCCCATCTTGGTGATCGTTAAATCTTGAGGATCATCGGCTTCTAACCAAGTGAAGTTTGCTCATCTTCTACAGGTTGATGGCTAAAGAAATTAAACAAACTGCCAAACCACATCATAATTCTTTCAAAAATATTGGCTTCAACAATGTTGACTTGTTCTTCAATCGCAAAGCTATTAATCAATTGATTATTTTGATAAACGTGTACGGTTGCCAGTTTCATGACCTGTGCCAATGGCGCAGTCAGTAACTTTTCAGACAACTCAATATTGACATGCGTTTGTGTACGCTGTGCAGGTTCAAGTGTTTCTAATCCACCTTGTGCATTCGTAAGTTGTAGACGTTGAGTGCTTTGATCAAACTGCGCCAAGTTAATTGCATGTGGCTGTTCATACAGTGATGTCGTTACAAACTTTGGCTGACTGCTTTCAATCTTAAACATGCGTAAAGTCGATTTCACCACAGGCAATTCTGCAATCATTTGTTTGGGTTTAATCGCGACTTCATTACGGGTATAGCTATAGGCTAAATTTAATAATTGATGTGCCACCTCAGCGCGTTTTTGCGCACTCTTGGTTCCCATCACCACCACCACCAAACGACGTTCAGGTGCATCACTGTCCAGTGTTGGGCGGTTTGCGGTTAGGGCAAGGTTGTAGCCTGCAGCTTTGGTGAAGCCTGTTTTTAATCCATCTACACTTGGGTCTTGTTTTAATAAAATATTGGTCGCACGGTGAAAGTGCTGATTATAGGTAAAACTGGTCTGTTTTGAATAAGCCAAATAATCGGGTGTTTCAGTCACAATCGCTTGTGCTAAACGTGCCATATCTGCCGCAGAAGAATAATGGTTTGGCATGGTCACACCAGACGGATTCTGAAAATGTGTGTCTTGCATACCCAAAGCTTGCGCTTCCTGATTCATTCGGGCAATAAACTGCGGCACACCACCTGCAACACGTTCACCTAAAGTGAGTGCAGCATCGTTAGCAGACATAATAATTAAGCCTGCCAATAATTGATCTACCGAAATCTGCTCACCTGCTTTTAGATACATTTGTGATTCATCCCACATCACTTGTTCTACCACAGGTGTTGCGGTCAAAATTTCATGTCGGTCTAATTTACCTGCCTGAATATCTTTCAGCACAATATAGGCCACCATCATTTTAGTGAGTGAAGCAGGTGCACGTTGTACGTGACTATTGTGTTCTGCAATCACTTGCCCAGATTGTGGGTCTAAAATTGCCCATGCTTCGGCTTCGACACTTTCAGCTTGAATATTCAATAATGCGGCATGCGTGATTGCGCTGCAGAGCCAGCAGAGCGCCGCAATCAGATAGATAACACGTTTCAAAGAAGTTCCTTATTTACACCAATCCATTGGTGTCACAATGGTTTTAAGCAGCAAAAACAATAACAATTGACTAGGGAATGCTATGCCTTTTTTGCTCAGATGGCTACCCATAAATGCAGACAAATCTCATCTTGACGCATCAATTGCTAAAAAAATGTTAAGCTTGTTGCCAAGTTCTTATTTATACATTTTGTATTGCCCATTATGTTGCATTATCAAATCGAATTTGACGATTATCGTCAGCATCTTATTCATGTCACCGTGCGTTTTTTGGCTAATCCTACTCAGGTTTTATCTCTACCCACTTGGATTCCAGGCAGCTATTTAATTCGTGAATTTTCCAAACATCTTGAGTCGGTACGTGCTTATGATGAAGCGGGGCGTATCCTTAAAATTCAGAAATTTGAAAAGAATAAATGGCGCTTATTTAATATCGATCATGAATTGATTACGGTGGAATATGATGTCTACGCTTATGATTTGTCAGTGCGTGGCGCTTATGTCGATCAAACCCGTTTATACGTCAATCCTGCCTGTGCCTGTTTGGGCTTAGATGGGCAAGAAGATAAAGCTATTGAAGTTGAATTATTTTTACCAGACGAGCTGAAGCATTTTCAGCTTGCGACAGGTTTGGCAGCAAAAAGTTTGGTGAAAGGGCGTTATACCTTAAAAGCCAAAAACTATGCCGAACTGATTGATGCACCGTTTGAATTGGCAGAACAAACCCGTTTTAGTTTTACCGCAGCAGATATTCCACACGAATTTGTGGTTTCGGGCAAACATGCAATGAACGCTGCGCGTATGCAGCAAGATATTGAAAAAATTTGTGCTACACAAATTACCATGTTTGGTTCTGCGCCATTTGAAAACTATACCTTTATGACCATGGCAACAGGCAATAGCTATGGCGGTTTAGAGCATCCAAACAGTACCAGTTTAATTACACCTCGTGATGATTTGCCGAAAGCTAACGAACCTGAACAACCTTCTAAAGATTATCAGCGCTTTTTAGGTCTGTGCAGCCATGAGTATTTTCATAGTTGGTTGGTGAAATTCATTCGTCCTGAAAGCTTTGTGAATTATGATCTGAATCAGGAAGGTTATACATCGCTGTTATGGATTTTTGAAGGCTTTACGTCTTATTACGATGATTTGTTATTGCTGCGTAGTGGTGTAATTGATCAGGCGGCTTATTTGGAGTTGCTCAAAGCACAAATTGATCGTTATTTGCAAAATCCGGGTCGTGCGATTCAAACGGTAGCAGAATCTAGTTTTGATGCTTGGGTTAAGTTCTATCGTCAAGATGAAAACTCGAACAATGCAGGAACCAGCTACTATAACAAAGGCTGTTTGGTGGCTTTATGTTTAGATTTGGGCTTGCGTTTACGTGGTTCAAGCTTAGATGCCTTAATGCAGAAATTGTACGCTAATGCGCAACAGGGCATTCAAGTGCATGAGCGCACTATCTTTGAATTATGTAAAGAATTGACAGGAGATGATTGGTCGGAGCAAATCCATCATTTAATTAACACGACTGATGAATTGCCGCTCGATCAGTTATTGCCTGAATTTGGCGTTGATTATCAGCTAAAACAGGATAAGTCTTTGCCGTTTGGTTTAAAATTGGCAGATAAACCTGAAGGGGTGTTGGTACAAGCTGCCCATCGTGAAGGTGCTGCGGCAAAAGCAGGACTTTCTGCGCTTGATGTGATTGTTGCGATTGATGGCTTAAAGGCATCTGTAAAATCACTTGAGCAATATGCCAAACAGGATGCAGCTTATACTGTTCATGCATTTCGCCGTGATGAGTTGATGACTTTTGAACTGAATGCTGCGCAGATTGAATTGCCAGAAGTGGCATTAAGCGTTACAGATCAGGCAAAAGTAGAACAGTGGTTAAAAGGCTGAGTTAAAGTTTAATTTAAAGTTCAGCTATAAAAAAATGGATGCTTCGGCATCCATTTTTGTATCTTGAACAAGTTGAGTTTTGACTCACCAACTCATTAACGTGCCCGACGTCCACGGCTTTTGGTATTAGGGCGTGTAGTACCATTGGTCTTACGACGAGGTTTCTCACTTTCTTCCATTTGCCAAATACGTGGCGTACCTGATTTTTTCTTGGTAGTGCCATCTTTATTTTTCTTTTGATGGATTGGCTTGCCACCCGTACCACCAGGTTTTTTCACATAAGAACGCGAGCGATACGGTTCAGCAGCAGGCACATCTTTAAAATCAGGATACAACAACGGTTCGATTTCTTTAGTTTCACCGGGTTGTAAACCCAACTGTACCAAGTCAATCGAACCAATTTTGGTGCGGATTAAACGCAAAGTTGGAAAACCAACCGCAGCCGTCATACGACGCACTTGGCGGTTGCGACCTTCACAAATTGAAATTTGAATCCACGAAGTAGGTACAGAAGCACGGAAACGTACAGGAGGATCACGCTCCCACAACCATTCAGGCTCATCGACTTTATACGCTTGCGCAGGCAAAGTCATGCCATCTTTCAGTTCCACGCCTTTACGCAATTGTGCCAAGGCATCTTCAGTGACATCACCATCGACTTGAACCAAATAGGTTTTGTATTTTTTATTGGCTGGATTGGTAATAAACTGATTCAAGCCGCCATGATCAGTCAAGAACACCAAGCCTTCCGAATCCATATCTAAACGACCAGCTAAACGTAAGTCTGGATCATCAACAAAAGCCGACATGGTGAGATGTTTTTCATCTTCACGGAATTGAGAGAGAACGTCATATGGTTTATTTAAGATGACGATTTTCATAAGAAATGCTTCTTTAAATTCAATAAATTGGGAAAATTGAGAGTATTTAAAAGGAAAAACGGGCGATTTCCAATTAAATCGCAAATACAGTGCGTTTGAGATGGCTCTATTATGCGATAAGAATGGGGGAAAGTATTGCTTATTGATAAATATTTTTTTGGTGTGCTTGCCAAAATGAGCAGCAGTATCACAACGATTAAAAACTAGAAAGCTAAGCGCTAAAAAGCCCTACAATCTGAAATTGAGGGCTAATCTAGCTTACATATTTTTATAGACAGTATCTCGCCGATCAACATCTAGGACTAATACAAGAACCCTATCGTCAATAACTTGGTACACCAATCTATATCCTGCAGATTTAAGCTTTAGTTTATAAAGATCAGAAGATCCACGTAACTTATTTTTAGGTATCTTGGGAAAATCTAAGATTGCTTCCAACTTTTTAATAAATTGTTCAGCAATTTGTGGATTTAGTTTATCAAACTTCTTCAGAGCTGCGTCTGCGAACTCTAGCTCGTAGGTCATTAATAGATACCTTTACTGTTTCTGTAGTATCAACTTGTTCAGCCAGTTTTATAAGCTCTCGATCTTCAATTAAGTCCATCATTTCTTCATATAACTCAGCAGGAACACAGTAAAAAGCAGGGGTATTTCTATTCAGAATAGCGACAGCTTCACCAAATCCTTCATTGACGACTTTCATTGGGTTTTCTTTAAGCTTCGAAACACTAGCGACAAATCGACTGTGAATAATGTTGTTCATTAGCATCACTCCACAATATGTACAGACAATATAATCAATTTAAAGACCTGATGCAAGTCCTGTTAATAGGTCTATAAAGATGCTATTACGAAATGAAAGCTAATGAATACAAATGACCGTCTTTCCTCGATTAAGCCGTATTAAATGCTGGACAAGCAATCTTCTACTTAATCAAATATTGGAATAAAGAAGGCAGCTTTTACAAACTTGGCATCACAGCCAATAACATACTTACTAGATATTACAGCTCGCTTTATGCCGAATTAATCCAAAATCAAACTACTAGGCAGATTGAAAGTATAGAAATTGGCTAGGCACTTATAGTGAAAAGAACTTAAGATGAAATAAGTGTATATATTTTTAGGATCATGAGTTCATTAATGAAAATTTACCAAGTCGATGCTTTTAGCCATGAATTATTTAAAGGCAATCCTGCTGCCGTACTTGTTAGTAAAACATGGTTAGCCGATGATTTAATGCAAAATATCGCATTGGAAAATAATCTGTCTGAAACCGCTTTTGTCAAAATGATAGATGCGGAAAACTTTGAAATTCGCTGGTTTACACCCACAACAGAAGTCGATTTTTGTGGACATGCGACACTTGCCAGCGGCTTTGTTTTATTTAAGGATTATACCGAGACAAAGACAATTCAATTTCATGTGAAAAAATTGGGGATTTTTACAGTTCAGCAACAGCAAGATGGCAAAATTTGCATGAATTTCCCAATTCGTGCTGCCCAACAAGTTGAAGATTATCCCGATATTTTACGCCAAGCTTTGACTAAACCATTTAAAAACGTCTATATCAATGCGCAAGCCTATATTGTGGAATATGAATCGGTACAAGATGTGTTAGATGAACAGCCCAACCTTGAATTATTAAAACAATTGGGACAGTTGCGCACAGCCATTACGGCACAGTCGAGTGTTGATGTTGCGATTACTGTCTCTGCAAATACACAGTATGACTGCGTATCGCGTTATTTTGCACCAGCCATGGGCATTGCAGAAGA
Organism: Acinetobacter sp. YH12136; assembly: GCF_013418545.1. Classification (NCBI taxonomy): domain Bacteria; kingdom Pseudomonadati; phylum Pseudomonadota; class Gammaproteobacteria; order Moraxellales; family Moraxellaceae; genus Acinetobacter; species Acinetobacter sp. YH12136. Next base: position 125,261 of record NZ_VPBV01000002.1, on the reverse strand, counting down.
TCCTGTTACAGGTTCAATTCATACTGCAATTGCACCGCTATGGGCAGAAAAATTACAGCAAACCGAACTTGTGGCATATCAGGCTTCTGCCCGAGGTGGCGTACTGTATTGCAAGATTTTGCCTAATGATCGCATCGAAATTTCAGGTTATGCGCAGTTATATTTGCAGGGCGAAATCATGATTTAAACATGCACAGCATTAGACCTTTCATCCATTTAAAAATGTTCAAATGCAGGGTCAAAATTGAGTTTTCATTTTACTTTATTTTGGAGATGAAGCTGAGATGAGAGAAGTCTGCTGGATTTTTTTCTTGGTTTTAACTTACATCATTTGCAAATATTTACTGTGGGTTTAATTGCAGCTTGTTATGCTGTTTGCGCTCAAGTTGAAAATTGTCATATTTCATGGCAAATCAAAAAATAGAATGAAATCAATCGGGAAAAAGAAGTTGCTACGTTTTAAAACTCTCACTTTATCTTTATGTGTACTGGCATTTAATGGCGTGATTTTCGCGCAGCCAGTTTTAGTAAAATCTAAGCAAGAAATACAAGAATATCAACTTGATAATGGCTTAAAAGTCATTTTGGCACCCAATCAGAAAGAAAATAAAGTCTTTATGAATATGGTGTATTTAACGGGTTCATTGAATGATCCACAAGGCAAAGGTGGTTTGGCACACTTGTTGGAACATTTGGCATTTAAAGGTACAGAAAACGTACCTGCCGAGGAGTTTCAGCGCCGTTTAGATCAATATAGTTTAATGCACAATGCCAGCACCGACTATTACTCGACTAAATACACCAACATCATTCGTCCTGAAACTCGCGCCGTCAATGAGATGATTTATCTTGAAGCGGAACGCATGGATAAATTGGTCATGCAGGAAAAATATGTGCCTGCCGAAATTGCGATTGTAAAGCGTGAACGCGAAGTGCGTATGGATCAACCGTTTTCAGTCTTGTTAGATCAGGTGTGGAAATCGGCCTATGGTAATCAGTATTTCGGACGCTTACCCATTGGCGATTTAAACGAACTGCAATCCATTAAAATGCAGGAATTAAATCAATTTTACCGCACATGGTACGCGCCGAATAATGCCATTTTAGTGATGACAGGCAAGTTTGATCAGGCAGCAGTGTTAAAACAAATTGATCAGCATTTTAGTCCAATTGCTGCACGGCAAATTCCCAAACAGGTACAGGTGCCACGATTAGACAGTAATAAAATTCAGCAACGTAATTTTGTGGTGCAAAAGGGCAGTCAACTGGCCAAGTTTAATCTGTATTTAAATGGCAATGACGAAAAGATCAAAACCGCTTTGGCGCTGTCACCTTATTTACATACGTTGCAACCGAGTGGGCATTTGTATCAAACACTGGTAGAAACAGGCAAAAGTACGATGGTGCAGTCCAGCACTTGGTTAGATCAAGATTTTAATTTGGTGCTGATGGGGGCTTTGTATGCACCCAATCATGATGCCAAGCAAGTACAAATTGGCTTAAACCAAAGCATCGAACAGGCAAAAAACTTTGATGATGCCGAGTTACAACGTGTGAAAAACTTGATTCAAAATCAGGCAGACAGTGTAATGAATGATGCGGTGGCTTTGGGTGGTCGCTTGAGTGATTATGCTGTGGCGTATCAAGGTGATTGGACACAATATTGGCGTGATTTAAACAATATTCAACAGTTAAATGCAGATGAACTAAATCAGCGTTTAAAACAGTTCTTCACTGCACAGCATCGGGTCATTGGCGATATTCAGCCCACACCTGAAGATCAAAAACAGGCACTCACAGCAAAAAATAATCTAAATACAGCAAAAACTTTAGATCAGCAAGATACACCTGTTACACCTTTGAAAGATGTGAAAAGTTATCAGCAAGAAGTGACAGACTATGTGCAAAAATCTAAACAAGCTTTGATTCAAAATGAAAAAAAGATTCAGCGTGGCAGCTTAAAAAATGGTGCCAAGTATGCATTATTTCCAACTGCAACGCGTGATGATAAAACCTATGCCACTATTTCGGTAAATTTTGGTACGGCACAATCTTTATTTAAGCAGGGCGAAATTTTAGATTTAACCGCGTATTTGTTGCTGCGTGCATCTCAAGAGCATAGTTTGCAAGACATCGCCGATCAGTCAATTGCTGCAGGTGGTTCGGCTTTTGCACAAGCCGATGCTAATGCGATTCATATTCAAATTGTGGCAAAAAAAGAAAAGTTTAATGCGTTTTTTAATTTTGTTTTAGATGTCATGCAAAACCCAAGTTTTGAGCAAAGTCAGTTTGATTTAATTCGTTCTCAAAGTTTATCCAGTTTAGAACGACCTTATACCGAGCCTGAAACTGTGGCTGCTTTGACTATGGCGCGTTTAATTGAAATTTACCCGCAGGGCGATTTACGCTATCACTTCGAACCTGGATTTGCGAAGCAACAACTGCAAGCTGCAACCCAAGCGCAGGTGCAGCAGTTATATCGTCAATTTTTCGCCATGAATTATGCACAGATTGCCATTACAGGTGAGTTTGATCCGAAACAAATTAAAAAAACTTTAGTTCAGCGTTTGGGGCAATCGCGTAATACGGAAGTGTATCAACGCTTAGATTCAGCCTATACGGCATATCCTGCGAAAAAGTTGCATGTATTGGCAGAACAGCGCGAATTTGGCAGTTATCAAAGTTTATTGACCTTGCCTTTGGGCGTAAATCATCCTGACACACCTGCCATGATGGTGCTGAGTTATATTTTGGGCGAATCGCAATTGTCTTCACGTTTGGCGCAAGAATTACGTGAAAAAAATGCATTGGTTTATGGTTTTAGTAGTGGTTTGAGTTTAAGTGAATTTGAACAATCGGGTGCGCTCAGTATTTCTGCACAATACAGTGCAGGCAAGTCGGCTCAAGTGTCACAGGCGGTGCATAAAGTGTTGCAGGATTTGCGCCGTGATGGTGTCAGCTTGCAAGAAGTTGAAGCTGCAAAAGCCGATATTTTGAAAAAACGTGTGACTGCCTTAGAAGATGAACGCAGTATCCACCGTATGTTAGTGCCACAATTAGAACAAGGTCGTGATTTACGTTACCGTGAGCGACGTGATCAAGCGTTGGCAAAACTCAGTAAAGCTGATGTAGATGCTGTGATTCAGAAATATTTACGCTTAGAACATTTGCTTGAAGTAGCCGCCGATCAATATGGTCAAGCCAATGTTGAGGTGCTGCCGTTAAAGCCGCAGTCTAAATAAAGATTCAATTTAATTTTGAGCAGATACAAAAAACGCATCCATTTCGATGCGTTTTTTGTCTTCAAGTTTGCTATCTATGCTCAATTGGCTAAAGCTTTATAAACGATAAAACTGTTTGGCATTATGATGAAACACTTGCTGCAAAGCATTTGGATGATAGGCCGCAACAATATCACTAGTCGCATCAATTAAATTGACCAAAGACGTGCTCACTCGATCCATTGGAAAATTGGAAGCAAACATCAACCGATATATTCCAAAGCTTTGTAAGGCATGCTGAATCAGTGGTGCAGTTAAATCTATAATTTCCTGTTTTGAGGCTTCACGTTTTTGCAAGTGAAATTGATGTCCTAAAACAGGCATAAATAACCCTGAAATTTTGCTGTAAACATTTGGACAGTGTGCCAACTCGGCAATATCTTCTTGCCAACGAAACAGAATGTTTTCCCGTGCTGTTTTGGTCACGCCTGTATGTGTGCCAACTTGCCCGAACAGCCCTGCAGGTGTGCCCAAATGGTCAAGTACAATAGAAGTTTCTGGAAATTGTTTAGCCAGCGCCAAGACATCGCCCAATTGGGTCGAATACGTCCATGCATCAAAACTTAAATTATATTGCGCCAAAGCTTCAAAACCTTTTAGAAACTTTTTGTTCCGATATAAATGTGGTTCGTCTGCCCAAGAGAAAATCCCGTGATCTTCATGCACGGCTGCCATTTTACGAATTCCACGGAAGTTTGGAGAGGCTTTGTGATGTAATTTTAGAATTTTCTTAAAATTAGAATCGCGCGGGTCTGCAGTGGCGACAATCGCGCCCAAAGCCAAACCATTATTTTTAAAATCCAGACTTTCTATAAATTCGGTTTCACCAACTACACCTTTGCCTTTATGGTTGTGCCAATTGGCTTCAATATGCACAACTTTTTCAGCCGTATAAAAACCTAAGTCGCGGGCATAATGCTCAGGTAAATAGGGCGATGTGACGTGCTCGGTGCGTCCCAAAGTTTCAATGAGTGTTTTCGGTTTTATCAGGCGGATGGTTTTATCTAGCAAATTGGGATGCTTGCCCAAAAGCTTAACAGCAAGTCGTGCGCTGTGTGGCGTGTTATACGGATCCCACTGATGAATATGTGCATCAATGAGTGCAAATCCTAGATTCTGCATAATGATCCTGTTTTTATGACGCTATTATTTCACTATTCAAAGCCATCATGTTACAAAAGGGAAGGGTTATTTATCGAAATCTACAAGTTTGAAAATTAGCCGCAATAAAAAAGCCCCGTAGGGCTTTGTTTATATGCAAAATTAATGATCGTGCGAGTGGTCGTGATCATGTTTATGGGTATGAAATTCTTCGTTGTGACGGAAGCGCAAATAGTTTTCAAACTGTTCGCAATATTCATCATAGTTATCTTCAAGCATCATTTGAAATTGCTGCAAGATATATGACATAACTTGGTCTTTGGCATCGCGCATTTCATTGCCATCTTTAAAATTATTGGCTGCCACCCAAGTATTAAAACGTGCAGTAGCAAATAACATGGCAGCACTCACCTGACCACGAATTTCGGCAGGTTTTACTGTCGAGCCTTTTTCAAAATGACAGAAGCCATTGGCCTGTTTAATAAATTCATCGGCACGTTCAAAAAAAGCCGCATTTAATGCTTCTTCTTCGGTTACATCGGTTGCTTCAATCTTTTGAACCATGAATTTTTCCTAAGCTAAAAATCTGAATGTTTCATTATAGGCAAAGCCTTGCAGAAACAAAACCTTTGCCTTAAGCTAAAAATAGCCTAAGCAAAATTGGAGTGGTTGATGCAAGATGCGATTGCGGTACAAAGTTTAAAAAGCGACATTGCTTTATTACGTCAAAATATTTGGCCACCCGTGCAACTTGCCCATGTTGAAGGCTTGCCGATTTATTATGGAACACGCGCAGAAGTAGCAGAATACTATAAACAATGGACAGGGTTGATTGAACGTGCACAGGATTTATTTCAGCCTTTTATGCAAGATGCAGTCATTGATGCGGTGCATTTACCCAGTCATTTGAACTTGCCCTTATTTTATTTTCATGTCGATCGGATTCGAGTGAATAAAACCCGCGCCAAAGAATCGAAAACTTTTCGGGGGATTGCCAGCCTGATCGAAAAATGTGGGCAATTTGAACCGCAGGAAATTCAGCTCATGCAGCGTTGGTTAGACAGTGATGACAATGCAGCACTGGTGGCACATCGTGAGTTTATTGATTTGCGTACTTATGTGTTTCAGCATGGGCAAAGTGACTACACGCGCACCCGTTTTTATGTGAATGGTATTGTATTAAGTGTCGAACCATATTTTGAACTGGTCGATGCCCGAGATAAGCCACGTAAGCAGCGTAGTGACAGTTATCAAGACCCTTTGGCAGATAACCAAACATGGAAAGTATTTGGTAAATATCGTTAATCTTTTAGAAAGTTTGGAATTTGCAGATTAAATACTAATCTAAGATATAAAAAATAAGCTCAACATGAAATGAATCCCTGTTGAGCTTAAATGTGATCATTGATTGATGATCAAACTTCAACTACGACCAAAAAGGCTGACTTTCAGCAAACTGCTGTAAATCCTGTTCAATCTGTATGGAAATATGACGTTCTTCCGACGCAATCCAACCCAATACAAACCATGTTTTCGGTTCAGTTTGAGCATGGCTTTCATATAGACCTTGTGCCACCATTAAATCATTAAAATGCCCTAAAGTTTCCTGTAATGGTTTTAGGGTTTTTAAATACGTTTTGACGTCATCTTCTGCAAATAAACTACTCACAAACTCCACGGTATAGCGTAAACGTTTTACACGCTTACGCGTGCGGTGTTTAGATTCCACATCCAAGGTTTGGAAATGACCTGTATCATCACAAATTTGTTGATGCATTTTCTGCAAGCGTTTACGTAATACTTTTTTGAATGGTTTTGATTCTGCATCTGCAATCGCAGCCGAATGTGCAAAACTCATAAGTTGTAACAGTAATAAGGTTGTGGTCGGTGAGCGGAAAATTGCATCAATCGCAATGTTTTCAGATGCTGCAGGTGGTAGTTCGGTAATAGGTGAGCCTGCATTTTCAAGTTGCGGAATCAGACTCTCGCGCAAAGCATCTTGATCGCGGGTCGAACCTAACTGCTGAAAAAGTGTCGCCAATTGACTTTCCCAATTGTTATTTGCCAACGCATCATATTCAGCAAAAATTTTTAAGGCACTGCGTAAACGTCGAATGGCAACACGCGCTTGATGCACATGCCCACTGGCATAATCTTGACTGGCAATCGCAGCTGCATTGGGTAGCAAGTGTGCCAAACAATTCTGAGTAATTTGTGTCAACAACTCATGCATATTTTCGGGGTGTTGCAATTGTAAAGCACTTTGCTGCTGTACAGGAATCATGGTTTCATTGTTATACAGCATATTGCCACGCTGCGATTTACTACGTGTGTCGAGCCATAAATGATATTTTTTAATCCACGGCTGAATATAGGCAATTAAATCTGCAATTTCACCTTGTTTCAGTTCAAACTCAACTTCGTAAATTTCAATCGAATTTTTACCTTGTCGGATTTCACCTAAATCAAAAGCAACTTCAATTTGGCTGTTTTTATAATGTGCCAATTGACTGTAGCGTAAAACATCGGTTTCAAACTGCAGAGTTAAATTGACTTTTGAACCATCCAAAGCCTTTTTTAAAATCTTCCGAGCTTGTTTATGATTTTCATAACATGCCAAATCACACAATTCAGGCGCATCATGTCCTAATTCATGTTCAAGCTCAAAGCGTTCATAATGTTGTGGACTAGGCGCTTTTAAAGTTTGTTTCCAAATATCGCCCTCTAAACGCTGACGCAGGGCAATGCGTTGCTTGGCTAAGTGCTGTTCAGGACTATCATAATATTTAGCCCATAAGCGTTGTTGTTGAACCAGTTTGTTCTTTTTAAATGCTTTTTCAAATGCCGCACGATAGTTGTGTGGAATTTGAAATTTTAATTCTATTTCACACATCGGGAATGCCCTTGATGAAACAAGATAAGTTCTCTTTACTATAGTGTAAATCTATAAATGAACAAGGGGAGAACTGTGAACAAAAGCTTGAAAAATAAAATAATTTGTATTCAGTTTTTAACACAAAGCAGCCGAATGAATATTCACAAGGCTGCCGTTGTATTGCAGTATTTTTAGCGTGTGCTTTGAGGATGTTAAGGATACTTATTTTAAGAATTTACGGCTCACCATAAATTGTTCTGTCGCTTCCAATAAACGCTGTGCATACACTTCCTGTTTTGCAGTGAGCCAACCTAAAACAAACCAGTCGCTCGCTTCCAATTCAGTTTGTTGAATGTATGCTGCAGAAGATGCCAACACTTGATATTCCTGTGCTGCAAGCTGTGCATCATTCAAAGCTTTACTATATTTCTGCAAATTTTTGACATCATAAATATGCGTCAAAATGGGGAAGCTAAATTTTAGTTCCTGAATACGCAAAGCCAGTTGATCTAAACTTTCAAAATCGTGAATATCACTGTGCTGTAATTGTTCATGCAACTGCTTATATTGCTGTTGCAACGTGTTTTGTGCGGCAGTTTTTAAGTCTAAACCTGAGTGATCGCTCGCGGCTAAACTAAACATCAATAATTCTAAATAGTGATGCACATTTTGCGTTGAACGGACTAAATTGACCAATTTTTCTTGGGCGTACAAGGTATCTTTTTTTAGGTTCTCTGCAGTCGTCGGGTTCTGTAAAAATGCGCCGAGTGTGGCTTGCATGTGTTCCAAATGCTGCAGGTGATCAAAATGTTGTTTAAATGCTGCAATTTGCATTGCCCATTTATCGCCTAAATGCTTCGACCAATCTTTAAATAAGGATAGTGTTAGTTGTAAATGTTGCAAAGCGAACTGCGCCTGATCAATATGACTTTGTTCGGCAACTTGAGCAGAAATTGCGGCAATATTGGGCAATAAATGCTGTAATTGTTGTGCAATTAACAGGCGTAAATTTTGGTCGGCATGGTCTTTTTTACTGAATTGAAATTCTTTGCTCTGAGCCGCAGGGCTGACTTTTTGCTGCACAGAAAGCAAATGTCCAATTTCTGCTTTATTGCGCACATCCAGCCATAAATGAAATTTTTTCACCCATTCAAAACTAAAAGCCAGCAATTGCTGAATTGAACCTTGTTTCAGTTCAAACTCAACTTCATGTACTTCAACTTCAGCATCTGCACAACGAATGTGACCAACATCTAAACTGATTTCAATGTCAGTATCTTCAACGGTCATTAGTCGTGAGGTACGTTGAATATCGGTTTCAAATTGTAGTTGCAACTGATCCCAATTTTGTCCCAAAGCTTGATTTAGCAATTGTTGTGCTTCGGGAATACTTTGATAAATTTGCAGATCAAGTTGTGGTGGAGTATCTGGATTTTCAGTTGGCGCAAGTGGATGGTTATGTTCAAAACTATGAAAATGACTTTGACCTGCCGCTTTTAAAGTTTGTACCCATTGCTCACCTTCTAAACGCAGTCTTAACGCCATGCCATGATGCGCCAAGCTGTGCGCAGATGTATCAAAATAGCGTGCTTTTAATGGAATTTGAGTCGATTTTTTCGGGTCTAAAGTTTTGAGTAGTGCAGTACGACGTGCGACTGGAATTTGAAATTTTAATTCAACTTCGACCATGAAAAATATCCTGAACGTAAAGCATGTTGCGCCAAAGCAGCGGCAAACAAATTGGTATTATAAATTTGTGAAAATTGCAGAACGAAGGTTTTGCAAAAGTGCGTTTGATTGTAACTAAAATATGCCAAGAAGTAAGGCTTGACCTTGGCTTTTTTAGGGTCTGTTGGCATTTCCTAAATGGCTTGCGCTGTAGGCTAAAACTGAGCAGATCAGGCATGAAACGTAGGGAATAGCGAGACTATTGCCAAGTTTCATAACGCAATCTGAGAAAGTTTTAGCCACAGCCTTTCAGGACAAGCATATTTTTTGCTGCTATTGCGTTATGAGTCAGTTATTTAGAACGACTAAATTTCCTGTCTCATGCCTTATATCAGCTGAAAAATATGCGTTGTCGCAAACATAGACGAAGTGTCAACAGACCCTTGAGTTTGGTTTTTTTTTGGCTTAGTTTAAAGTGTCGTTGAGCGTAGCAAAAATAATTCAAACCTATAAACATCAGGATGATGAACATGAACGCAGCATTAAACCCCGAATTTGAGCCGACACCAGATCCCAAGTTTGAATTGCCAATTCAGGATTATTCAACATTTTATCGCTTTTATTTAACTGAACACCGCAACATTATGAGCCGTCGTTTGCACGTTGTTGGCAGTAGTATCGGTTTATATTGTGTGAGTAAAGCCATACGCCATAAAAAAGCCAAATATGTACTCTATGGTTTGCTGGCAGGCTATGCTTGTGCATGGGTCGGGCACTTTGTTTTTGAAAAAAATAAACCTGCCAGTTTTAAACAGCCTGTGTATAGTTTTATTTCAGACTGGCGGATGTTTGCCGATGTTTTGCGTGGTCATTTAAGTTTGCAAGATCGTGCTAAAGATAAAATTCCAAGTTGAATTGAGCGCTTAGTTATACCGTTTAGGCAAAAACTAAACGATATGTGATTATTTTCATAAAAAATGTACAAATAAAATTAATTTTTTGTTGAAATGATAGAGTGAATATTCTAATAATGTGTCATCAAATTTATTGATAAAAGTTTGTGACTTTCCAAGCCTAGAGTGACCTTTCTCTAGGCTTTTTTTATGTGAAAAATTATATTCAGAATGGTGTTAAATCAGAAGTCATTCATCTTTAAGAAAGGATATAAAGCAAGTAGATTACTGAGAGAGAAGTATGAAAAAAATATAGACACATGATCATTTGTCGCATCCCCACATGCGCTCTGGCACAAATGATCATGTGTCTAAATGGGCGACCTAAATATGTCGTTATTCGCTGTAGTCACCCGTATGGATTTTAAAATCCATATCTTATTGAACTGGTTGCAGTTCTTGTTTTGCGCAGTTCAATTAAAGCTAAATCTATCTTTTAGCGCTATCACTAGAATTTGGTATTTTTAAGTTTTTGACTCAATAAAACCCAAACAAAATAGAAGCTTATAGAGCCTATATAAAAAAACTTGTTGAGCCTGAGGTTCTGACGCATGCCGCCTGAATGTGTAATAATACAGACCTTGTATTATTTGTGGCTGAGATTATGCGCGGTTTATATTTGATTACCAATGATGATCCTATCGAACTGCTTTTGGCAAAATTAGAAGGGGCGATGGCAACTTATGAAGTCGCGGTGTTGCAATATCGCCGTAAAAATGTGCCTCAAGCTCAGCAGGCATACGAAATTGAATATATGAAATCGATGTGTGATCAATACAAAGTGCCATTTGTGATTAATGATGATCTTGAAACTGCAGTGAAATATGGTGTTGGCGTACATTTGGGTCAAGAAGATGGCTCTATTGTTGAAGCGGTTGCACGTTTACCACAAGATGTATTGATTGGTCGCAGTTGTAATAACTCGATTGAATTGGCAGAGCAAGCCATTGCCGATGGTGCAAACTACGTGGCTTTTGGTGCAGTCTATGCAACTGAAACTAAACCTGAGGCAAGTACACTTACATTAGACACGCTCACACTGGCGAAGCAACAACTCAATGTGCCAATTTGCGCGATTGGTGGTTTAACTGTTGAAAACAGTCAGTCTGTCATTGAAGAAGGTGCAGATTTATGTGCAGTGATTAGTGATATATTAAGACGTCCGATGCATACTGTTGCACAGCGTGTTTATGATTGGTCTGCACTTTTCAAAGCAGACACTTAAAGCAGACAGCTAATTTTTTATTTTATTTATTGAGTTGAGTGCCTCCATGAGCTTATCTCCAAAGCAAGAACAATTGTTTAAACAAGCCAATAAGCATATTCCAGGTGGTGTCAATTCACCTGTACGCGCATTTAACGGGGTAGGCGGAACCCCTGTATTTATTGAAAAAGCCAAAGGTGCTTATTTGTACGATGTCGATGGCAAACGCTATGTCGACTATGTAGGTTCTTGGGGACCAATGATTTTAGGTCATGCCCATCCTGCTATTATTCAGGCGGTGCAAGCTGCAGCTGAAGATGGTTTGAGTTTTGGTGCGCCAACGGTGCATGAAACGACTTTGGCCGATATTATTTGCGAAATTATGCCTTCAATTGAGTTGGTTCGCATGACCAACTCAGGTACAGAAGCCACCATGACCGCAATTCGTTTGGCGCGTGGTTATACAGGTCGTGACAAAATCGTCAAATTTGAAGGTTGCTATCATGGACACTCTGATTCGCTGTTGGTCAAAGCAGGCTCTGGACTTTTAACCAGTGGTGAAGGTGAAGCGACTTCTGCGGGTGTTCCTGCCGATTTTGCTAAACATACGCTGACTTTACCGTATAACGATATCACCACCTTAAAAGAATGTTTTACAAAGTTTGGTGCTGAAATTGCAGGGGTGATTGTTGAGCCAGTTGCGGGCAACATGAACTTGGTTAAACCAATTGATGGTTTCCTGCAAGCAATTCGTGATGTCTGCGATGAACGCGGCTCAGTCTTTATTATTGATGAAGTAATGACAGGTTTCCGTGTTGGCTTAGGCGGTGCACAGGCGCATTATAATGTTAAACCAGACTTGACCACACTCGGTAAAATTATTGGTGCTGGCTTACCAGTAGGTGCATTTGGTGGTAAACGCGAAATCATGGAATGTATTGCGCCATTAGGTAAGGTGTATCAAGCAGGTACTTTGTCTGGTAACCCGTTGGCGATGCGTGCGGGCATTGAAATGTTTAAACATTTACGTGCCGAAGGTTTTTATGAAAATTTAACTGCGCAACTGGAAAAATTGTTGGCAGGCTTACAAGCTGCGGCAGATGAAGCAGGTATCCCGTTCAAGACGCAACAAGTCGGTGCTATGTTTGGTTTGTATTTTACTGACCAAGATGACATCACCAGTTTTGATTCTATGCTGAATTGCGATGTCGATGCTTTCCGTAAATTCTTCCACGGAATGTTGCAACGTGGTGTGAACTTGGCGCCATCTGCTTTTGAAGCAGGCTTTATTTCATCTGCGCATAGTGATGAAGATATTGCCTACACCATTCAAGCTGCAAAAGAAACATTTGCGGAAATGAAGGCGTAATTTGACCTCTGCTTAACACTGTCCTAAAAGGCATAGATATCTCCAAAATATCTATGCTTTAGGTTAAATTGAAGACATACTCTTCAATTTAATATCAAAGGCTTAGATCAGCGTCTTGTTAAACACTAAAATAGCCTGGTCAAACTAAATATGAATCCTATTACTTCATTTGCTCCCGCCATCAAAGATATAGCTTCAGAACGGCTTTGTTGTGCAACTATCTTGCACTATGATTTCATTGTATTTTTCTATCCAAATTTTAAAAACCTTTAAAACAGTATCTTAAAAAATATTTACGCAACAAAGCCTCCTGCATGCTATAAAACCCACATTTCTAAAAGCAGGCTGATTTAAAATTCAGCAGATTGTCTGATTCAGGAATGTAAATCGGAAAATTCATCGGGAATTGATGTATTTTGCATTGTAATTCTGTGTCAGGCTTTTTATTATTGCCGCCTTGTTTTCACGATCGGCCCGGAATTGAAATTGAGTAATTTTCTAAGCGAACACCTGATTCATCGTGACGATGAGTTTATGGTGATACATAAACCCGCTGGCATACTCACCGTTCCAGGTAAAACAGCAGATTTGCAAGATTGTGTGATGAGTCGTCTAGTTAAAATTGAGCCGCGCACTTTGCTGATTCATCGCTTAGATCGTGATACTTCGGGTATTTTGGTATTTGCACTCACGAAATGGGCGCAAAAACAAATTTCGCGTCAGTTTCAAGAACGCCAAACCGATAAAACCTATCAGGCATTGGTGGCAGGGCAACTGCAAGGTGAAGGCACTGTAGATGTGCCTGTGGTCTATGATCCTGCACATCCTCCATTACACATTGCCGATGCAACCCATAACAAACCTGCGTTAACGCATTGGCGTGCATTGGAGCAATTTGAATTGCAGGGGCAAATTGTGACTCGTGTGCAACTGACGCCTATCACAGGTCGTTCGCATCAACTGCGAGTACACATGCAATATTTAGGTCATCCAATTATTGGTGATACTTTGTATGCCACGCCCGAACAGCAACAACTCATGCCTCGTTTGTGTTTACATGCAGCAGAATTAAGTTTTCTGCATCCACAAACTGAGCAACGTGTACAGTTTACTTGCCCAGTCCCATTTTAAGCGAAAAAGATTACGCAAAGCCTGTGCTTTAGGCTCTCTTTTTAGTGCGCTTTATGTCAAAATATATTGCTATACGCCCTGAATTTTTGCTCAAATACTCAGCAGGTTTTGCGCAAAAATTTATACGTCCTAACTTCTAAATAAAGGTGGAAAAATTGCAGCAGTTTGCTATTGGTCAACGTTGGTTATCAGACACAGAAACGGAATTAGGACTTGGTGTTCTGATTGATGTAGATGAGCGATCGGTCAGCATTTTATTCCCTAAAAGTGATGAAACCCGTGTCTATGCACGCAATAACGCACCTTTATCGCGTATCATTTTTAATGTAAATGATGAAGTTCAAGACCAAGAAGGCAATGCGTGGACGGTTGAATCGGTCGAAGACCGCCATGGCGTATTGCGTTATAACGTGGTGCGTCGTTTGCAAGATGGCAGTGAAGAAAAGAAATCACTGAATGAAACCCGTATTGGTGCAAGTATCCAACTTTCAAAACCATTAGACCGCTTGCTTGCCAGCCAAATTGACTATAAAGAATGGTACGACTTGCGTATTGAAGCCTTGTTGATGCAAGCCAATATGCAAAGTAGCCCACTGCGCGGCTTGGTGGGTTCGCGTGTAGGTTTGATTCCACATCAACTTTATATTGCACATGAAGTCGGTAAGCGTTTTGCGCCACGTGTCTTATTGGCAGATGAAGTTGGTTTAGGTAAAACCATTGAAGCAGGTTTGATCATCCATCAGCAACTCAAAACAGGACGTGCGGAACGTATCCTGATTTTGGTACCTGATTCGCTGCAATATCAGTGGATGATTGAAATGCGTCGCCGTTTCAATCTGCAATTCTCTTTGTTTGATTTAACCCGTACGGCATCTATTAAAGAACACGATCCTGACCTGAATCCATTCTTGACCGAACAATGCATCATTGCTTCAGTCGATTTAATGATTGACCACGATGACTTACGCGAACAAGCCCTAGAAGCAGGTTTTGATTTGCTGGTGGTCGATGAAGCGCATCACTTAATGTGGAGCGAAGAAGAAGGTGGTAATGACCGTTATGATCTGGTCGAAGAATTAGCCGAACAAACCGCAGGGGTGTTATTGCTTACAGCAACGCCTGAGCAACTGGGTGTAGAAAGCCATTTTGCGCGTTTACGTTTACTCGATCCGCAGCGTTTTAGTTCACTAGACCGTTTCTTGGATGAAGAAGCGCAATATCAACATACGGCAAAAATTGCCGAAGTCCTAATGTCAGATGCAGCATTGGAAGAAAGCCATTTGGCTGCACTGGAAGGCTTGTTGGGACATCGCATAGAAGATAACCCTGAACAGCGTTTCCGTGCTATCCACGAATTATTAGACCGTCATGGTACAGGACGTATTTTGTTCCGTAATACCCGTGAAGCAATTCAAGGTTTCCCAGGCCGTGATTGTCAGCCTGCGCCGTTACCTGCACCAGAAAACTGGTCTAAAGATGGTAAGCTGCGTGAACAAATGTGGCCAGAAGAAGCACTGCTCGATGGCAGTTGGATGGAAACTGACCCGCGTGTAATGTGGTTAATGGAGCGTTTGCGTAGCGACTTAAAACATAAAAAAGTGCTTTTAATTGCGCGTAGCGGCCCTGTGGTAGAAGCCCTTGAAAATGCGCTGCGCCTACATGCAGGTATTCGTACTGCAATGTTCCATGAAGGCATGAGCTTGTTAGAACGTGACCAAGCGGCAGCATATTTCGCAGAAGATTCTTATGGTGCACAAATTTTATTGTGTTCCGAAATTGGTTCAGAAGGGCGTAACTTCCAGTTTGCATCAGACCTGATTTTGTTTGACTTACCTGCCAATCCCGACGTGTTAGAACAACGTATCGGTCGTTTAGACCGTATTGGTCAAGAAAACCGTATTCAAATTCATGTGCCGTATTTGGTGGGGACTGCGCAAGAGCGTATGTTCCGTTGGTATAACGAAGCACTCAATATTTTCAGCAATATTTCACCCACTGCACAAACCTTGCAGGAAAACTTTATTGTCGATTTAAAACACTGCTTACTTGCAGATTTAGGACAACAGTTTGAAGATTTACTGGAAGCAGTCAGTGTGCAGCGTGAAGCTTTGGAAGCAGAACTTCAAGCGGGTCGAGATCGTTTGTTGGAATACAACTCTTGCCGTCCTGTGGTGGCGCAGGAAATTGTACAAGCTTTAGAAGATTACGACGACAATACCACGTTGCCTATGTTTATGAAGCGCTTTATGGCATCGACCAATATTGACTTCGATGAACAAAGCAATGGCACGGTGATTATTAAACCAACTGATCAAATGCAAGTGCAAGGTTTGACCTTAGACGAAGAAGGCATGACCGCGACGTTCTATCGGGATCAGGCGCAAATTCGTGAAGATGCACAGTATTTGACCCTAGAGCATCCATTCACAGAAAGCGTGATGGAAATGATCAATACACAAGGTTTTGGTAGCACCAACGTTGCGGTATTAAAATCTGCCGCTTTGCCACAAGGTTCTGTGTTGCTCGAAGTCTGGTTCAAAGTGGATGTCATTGCACCTAAAGCCCTGAATTTGCCATCAAGCTTGCCACAGCAACTCATTCGTGTCTTATTGAGCGAAAAAGGGCAGGATTTATCGCAAAAAATTGCCCCTGAAATTTTAAAACCTTATTTACATCATTTAGATGGCAACAGTTGTCGTCAAGTGGTGAAAGCACGCCGTGACGCGATTGAAGCGCGTTATACACAGGCTTTGGAGTTGGCTAAAGCTGCATTGCCTGAATTTAAGCAACAAGCTAAAGATGTATATAGCAAAAAATGGCAATATGAAATTGACCGTTTAAGCTATTTGAAGCAATTTAACCCAAGTATTCGTGAAGATGAAATTACACGTTTACAGAAATTGCAAAAAGAAGGTGTTGCATTATTAGATGGTTTGTCGGTCACGCCTGAAGCAATTCAGGTGATGGTGGTGGTAAAGCCATAAAGAGTGCATTCAATACAGGTGTCTAGACGGTGTATTTGTATTGAGTCGGTTTTAATCAATCACTTTTTTAAATATTTGGCATCTTCTAAATTGCACGTTTTAAGTTGGGCATTGCGCCTCATTTTTACGGAGCAGTTTAGCGGGTGCTTTTTTAATATCGCAATAAAAATTTTGTGCGAGATTTTTCACATCACGGACTTAAACAAAGTAGCAACCAGTGCTTATGTGTCATTAAAATGACTCATAATTCATCTTTTTCAGCATTCCGGTCATTTGCAAAACCCAGTGGTATGCGTAGTTTAAAGGCTGTTGATCTTTTATCTATGATTGATGTGCCAAGTGTTGAATCTGTAAGCGCGTACGCATAGATCAAGTCACAGACCCGATATTCTTCTTTTAAGCGTATTTTAAATGACTAAAGCTGCAATTCATTTTACCCATGCCAATGGTATTCCTTCTGCCAGTTATCAAAAGTTTTTTCAATGTTTTGAAGCAGATTATCATTTAAAGGCAATTCCACTGATTGGTATGCAAGCAGAATTTCCTGTGACCTATAAGTGGACCTATTTGATTCATCAAGTGATTCAGGACATTGAGCAGCAGTTTCCAAAGCAACAAGTGATTGGTTTAGGGCATTCTTTTGGTTCATTATTAACCCTGATGTGTGCCTATCAGCGTCCAGATTTATTTTCTCAATTGATTATTATGGATCCACCTTTTGTGATTGGATCGAAGTCGGCATTATTTGAAATTTTACAAAAATTTAAACTGAAATATGTAGATCAACTCACACCTGCCGCCGTGACCATGAATCGTCGAGATCATTGGGCTAGCCATGCAGAAGCCTATCAAGCTTTGCGGCATAACCGTTTATTTAAAAAATTTGATGCACAATGTTTTGAAGATTATTTTGCCAGCGGCATACAAGTCGATGCACAAAGAGGTGGTGTGACTTTAACAATTCCAAAACGGGTAGAAGCTGAAATTTTTAGAACCGTACCTGCATGGTGGTGGCGCACACCACGCAAAGCCCCAGATGTACCTGTGCATTTAATTACAGCAAGGCATAGCCCATTTTATTTGCAAGGTTTACCGCAAGGCATGCAAAAAACTTATGGAATTGAGTTTAGTGTGGTCGAGGGAGGACACATGTTTCCTTTGGAAAATCCTGAAACCACGGCAACACATGTGCAGCAATTAATTCAAAAACAACACGCTTAACAGCGAAGTCTAGCAATTAAATGCTCAAACGGGCGTGACCTGATTCAGGAAAATCGCCCGATTTATCCTGTGTTATGTTAACGAATTTTGGCATCATCCAAATGTCGTGCACCTTCTAAAATCATGCGAATCATGGTCATGGTTTGTTCAGCGGTTTCTTTACGTTCAGTCGCAGGCATATCAATGACTTTAGCGCCCATATTAAACACCAACTGGGTAATGGCTTTTGCGACAATATCGGGATGCGCTAACTTGCTGTTATTTAAACGTTCTAAACGAATTAAATCATCCTGCAATTCTTGCTGGAAATAATTCAATTGGCGCTCAACAGCTAGCTTATAAGAGGTTGAACCCGTATAACCTTCACGTAATAGCAGACTTAAATTGCCTTCATCGGTATCTAATTGTTCAATAAATACTTCAACCGAGCTGCGAATAATACTGTTTTGTTTAGATGCTTTTAAACGTGCTTCATGCAGAATTTGACGCAACACCACACCTGCACGATCAATCAGTTCAATCGCGAGTTCATCAATATCTTTAAAATGACGATAAAAACTGTTTGGTGCGATGCCTGCTTCACGTGCAACTTCACGTAAACTTAAAGATGCGATACTTTTTTGTGGGCCAATTAAATTTAATGCTGCCTGAAATAATTCTTGTTTGGTAATGGTAGCTTTACGCCCAACCGTACGCACGACAAGAGGCTCATGAACCGTTTCAGATTCTGGAAAAGTCACATCATGGTTTGTTTTCATGGCAGGCTGAGTCATATTTTCAATAATTTATAAGCTTAGAGGCATTATAGCGGTTGCGCCAGTACTTGTGAAATGATTAGAAACAATACAGGTGTATATACAAATATATATACATGTGTATAATAATTAAAATTTCATCGGGTGGTGCTGAATCATGCAGCTAACTGAAAAAAGAAAATCTCCCTTAACCAGTATTGCAACTGCAGTACTAGACCCTTATGCCGCCAATTTCTGGTTGCAAAAAATTAATCCATTATGGTCGGTGAATCAGTCACTCGGCAAAATTGTAAAAAAAGATACCGCTGCACAAGGTGTAGTGAGCTTTACTTTGCAATTCAATAAAAAATTCCAAATTGGCGCAGCAGGGCAGCATCATCCTGTTTATGTGACAATTCAAGGCGTACGCTATGAGCGAACCTATAGTTTGACTCAGCTTGATGCACAACACGTTTTATTGACGGTAAAAAAAGTTGATCAGGGCAAAGTCAGCACATGGCTGGTTGAGCAAGCCAAAGTTGGTGATACTTTGGAATTTGGTGCGCCTTATGGTGATATGCAACTGCCTGCACAAGCCCAGCCTTTAATTCTATTGGTAGCGGGTAGTGGTATCACACCAATGTATAGTTTGCTACAAGACATGGCGAAATCAGGTCGTCTTGGTAGCACTCCAGTAACTTTAATGTATTGGGTAAAAACCTTTGCAGACGCAGCATTTAAAGCACAGTTTGAAGCATGGGCACAACAATATCCAAACTTTAAATTTCAAGTGTTTTATACTCAAGAGCCGAGTGTGGCGCACAGCCGTTTAAATGCAGAACATTTACAAGACTTGGCACAAATCGAGCAAAGTGCAGTGTTTGCATGTGGCCCATCGGGTTTTACCACGCAAGCTGAACAATTATTTGCACAAGCTGCTTTGCTGAAAACAGAAGCTTTTAGCATGACCCCTGTGTTAAGTGACGATGTTGGTTTGGTACAAGTTACACTGACTCAATCGAAAAAGATTGTCACTATTCCAAAAGGCAAGTCCATTTTAGAAAGTCTGGAACAGCAAAATATTAAACCTAAATACGGCTGTCGTATGGGAATTTGCCATAAATGCGTATGCAACAAGGCTGAAGGTTCAACTAAAAACTTGGTCGATGGTGTTCAAAACAGCGAACCGAATAACCAATTGAAAATCTGCGTCAATTCAGCACAAACCGATTTAATTATTGATTTATAAGCGAGTTCCGATTATGAATATGCCAGTAAAAATAGAATATTTCCGCAATCCTAAAAACCGTGAACTCACTCAATTTGAATTAGATGAGCTTGCACGTGAATTAGACGCCATTAAACAAGAAGTTTTGGATGATATTGGCGAAAAAGATGCTAAATACATCCGCCGTGTTTATTCAACCATTCGTTATAGCTCAATGGCAGGTCGTGCCTTATTGTTCGCAGGATGGTTCCCGCCAGCATGGGTTTTGGGTACAGGCTTGTTAGGCTTTGCCAAAATTATGGAAAACATGGAATTAGGTCATAATGTCATGCATGGTCAGTATGACTGGATGAATGATCCTAAATTCAATGGTGCAAGTTATGAATGGGATACGGTAGGTACTTCAGACAACTGGCGTCAAACCCATAACTTTAAACACCATACTTATACCAATATTAAAGGTATGGATGATGATATTGGCTATGGTTTGGTGCGTTTGTTCCCTGAACAGCGCTGGAGATCAGGCTATTTATTGCAACCTTTATACAGTATTCCTTTCTGCTTACTGTTCCAATGGGGTGTTGCCATTCAGAATTTAGAAATTGGTAAAATTTTGAATGGCCGTAAAAGCAAAGCCCAAGCCAAAAAAGAATGGCAACCTATGCAGAAGAAAATTGGAAAACAATTGTTTAAAGATTATGTGTTCTTTCCATTGATTGCAGGCCCTTCGGCTTTACCAGTGTTTACAGGGAACTTGGTTGCGAATGGTATTCGTAATATTTGGACATTCAGCATTATTTTCTGCGGTCACTTTACGAAGGATGTAGAAGTATTTCCAAAGTCTGTGATGCAAAACGAAAGCCGTGGTCACTGGTATATGCGTCAAATTCGTGGTTCATCGAATCTTACAGGTTCTGAAGCATTCCACATTTTGACAGGACATTTAAGCCATCAAATTGAACACCATTTATATCCAGATATTCCTGCACGTCGCTATCGTAAAATGGCTCCAAAAGTACAAGCTGTGTGTGAAAAGTATGGCTTGAACTACAACAATGCGAGCTTAGTTAAACAGTACGGCAGTGTGCTTAAACGTATTGTGAAATATGCTTTTCCATTTAAGAAATAAGTGACTTACAAATGAGTTGTTTAGTACGAATAGATTAAGTGATTGATCTTGGTTTAAAACTATACTTCTATTTTGAATTAGAGGTGATGCTGTAAAGTGTCACCTTTTTTATTGCTTTAGGTGTTGTAGTCGTTATTTTTATGCAGAATCATCAGCTATTTTATTAAGAGAAAACTCTATTTTTATTTTCTATTCTGGGTATAAAAAAGTAATCACCATAGGCGGCATCCGCTACATGTAACTTAAAAAACCCACAATTCAAATTGTGGTTTTATTATATCATTCATCAAAATCAAGCCAGTTTTTTATAAGTTACAATTTCTGGCAATGAATGATCACTACCCACCATATAAGAATAAGTCGCTAAACTCAGCATGGCATCATCTTCATCACTATTACCATACGCATAAATAGCAGCATAATTTTCTAAATCATATTGTTCTAAAATCCGTATTTTCTTTTGTTCCTGACTGCAATCAGGTGTTGAATATCGCCCTGTAAATTGCTGCTTTTCAATTGCTGTTTCAGTACAAATCAAAGCGACATTTAACTGCTGACAAATATACTGTAAATAAATATCTACACTTGCAGAAACAACCACCACTTCATCTCCATTGAATTGATGCTGCTTTAATTGTTGTAAAAGTTGTGGGTTAAGATCATGTATTAAATCTACTGCGTAGCGCTGTGCAAGTGCTAATATTTCAGCTGTATTTGCATCTTTAAACATAGCATTAAACAATTTAGGGCGCATGGCATGTGCAGGATAAACTTTTAAATAGTAAGCCTGAATCCAAGGCAAGATTTTAAGTCCTTGCTTAAAAATATGCCGCTTAGATAAAGCATAGAAAATAAACCCTGTAAAACTGTCTTTGCTGCACAGGGTCCCATCAAAATCAAATAGGGCTAGATTTTTATATTTTTGGCTTTTTGCATGCATGTTTTATAACGTCCATTGACTCGCGTAGCAAACCAATTGGTGTTGTAATCTCGACTCAGTTTAGGCCCTGAAATGACCACTTGCGGCATCATGGCATAAAATGGCTCTTTGCCCGTTTGCGCTTTATAGAGTTTCGTGACTGCTAAATATGTCGCAGTATCTTCAAATTTCTTTTCTTTTTCTTTTTTTAGGTCTGCACGAATTTGTCGTGGGGTGACTAAAATATTATGTTTTGAAAAAACAGCAATTAATTCACGTTCGGATTCACTCTTTGCATTACGCACGCTACCATCTTTAGTATAAAGTAGCAAATCACCATCTAAATCTAATTCTGCTTCAGTTAAATCATTTAGCATGCTTTGGAATGCGGCATTGCGGCTCGAATACATGCCAGAGTTATAATCAGCAAAGCGGTATAGCGGTTGATCGTAATCGGCAGGGTACATCATTAAACGATGAATCCCGTAATATAATCCGCCATATTGAGTGTATAGATCGCTGCGTAACTCTGCGATGTTACCGCTTTGGCGTTTATGCTCTTTGGCATAGCTAATATGTACTTGCATCGAGCCTAAAGTAGTAATTGGATTAAGTTTTTCGCCAATATTTTGTCCAAACAGTTTGGCAGCACCTGTTAGCGCAGACACGTGATAATGTTTGGCCATATAGTCAAAAATTTCACGATACAATTCATCCAGTTCACGTTCGGTTTTCACACGACGCATTTGGCTTAAATAGTTATCTTCAGGGCTTGGGTGGTTTTTCAGTACATCCTGAAAATAGCCTGCAACCGTACCACCAATGGCTTCGCCCAGTTTATCTTTAAATTTCTCATCCAAACGGTCTTGCACTTCTTTAACTGCTTTTTCACCCAGACCATAGACTTGAGGGTCGGCTACAAAGTTCGATTCCTGATCCACCACGGCAATGATGGTGCACATATTTTCTTTGGTTTGTGGGATGCCCAATTGCTCTGAAATATCGTAAATATCTTTTGCCCAAGCACTACGCTCACTGACCCTATTCGGAATGAGTTTGCGGATTTGTTCTGCTTCAAGGGTTGGCTCATTGTCCTTAGACCACCATGCGCTATCTCCACAGGCAGCCAAGCTTAATGATAAAGCAAGCACGCTGAAGGGTTTCATCAAAGAAGTGAATACAGTGTCTTTCATAGTATAGGGAAAACTCGTTCCAAATGGATGAGCCCAAAGGGCAGATGCAGTATACTATGCCAATCGTTAAAGTTAAGAATATATATGTATATTGGTCCCTATCAACTGTCAAATAATTTGATCGTTGCCCCGATGGCAGGTGTCACTGATAGACCCTTTCGCTCACTGTGCAAGTACTTTGGTGCAGGGCATGCGGTCAGTGAAATGATGACCTCTGACAAAACTTTGCGCATGAGTAAAAAGAGTTTGTATCGTGCCAACTTTGATGGGGAACTTGCACCAATTTCTGCACAAATTGCAGGTTCAGACCCGCATGATTTGGCCGAAGCCGCACGTTATCAAGTCGCCAATGGTGCACAAATTGTTGATATCAATATGGGATGTCCTGCCAAAAAAGTCTGCAATAAGTTGGCTGGTTCGGCTTTATTGCAAGATGAAGATTTGGTGGCACGCATTTTAGATACTGTGGTTGCCGCGGTGAATGTGCCTGTGACACTGAAAACTCGCTTAGGTTTTTTGAATGGGCAGGAAAATATTTTACGGGTTGCCAAACGCGCAGAACAAGCAGGCATTGCTGCATTGGCATTGCATGGGCGTACCCGTGAAGATATGTATTTAAACCGTGCACGCTATTCACTGATTAAAGAAGTGAAAAGCATGCTCAATATTCCTGTGATTGCCAATGGTGATATTGATAGTCCTGAAAAAGCCAAATATGTCTTGGATTATACAGGCGCAGATGCGATTATGATTGGACGTGCTGCGCAAGGACGTCCGTGGATTTTTCGGGAAATCGCACATTATTTAGCAACAGGTGAGCTGTTAGCAGCACCGAGCATTGCAGAAGTTCAAAAAGTATTACTTGGACATTTAGCTGAGCTGTATGAATTTTATGGTGAATATTCAGGTTGTCGTATTTCACGTAAACATATTGCTTGGTACACCAAAGGTTTACGTTCAAGTAATGAATTCCGTCAAAGTATGTATCAAGTAGAAAGTACTGCAGAACAATATAAAGTGGTTGAAGATTACTTTAATCAGCTACTTGCGCATGGTGAAATCATGAGTGATGTGCAGGTTGAAACCGTGAACTTGTTAGACACAAAGTAATCGCATGCAAATATATGCTTTAGCTTTTTTGGAACTAAATAAAAACTCAACTGTGATACACAGTTGAGTTTTCTGTACGTAAACTTAGCGTGCGTGAATCATTTCCAAAACCAACTGATTAATTAAATCTGCGGCTTCTAATTCACGTATCTGACTCACATTACTACCAGCCCAAAACGGAGCATAACCTTGCTCGCCTTGTGTGACGGCTGCTGAATGCAACTGTTTTGCAAGATCATACGTATATGGATAGGTGGGCACAGTTAAACGATTTGGTGTATCTACCTGTGTATGCCAATGATTAATTAAACCACGGGCAGAGCGTCCAGAGATGCTGTCGGTAATTTGAGTAATGTTTTGCTGAAATAAAGCTTGTCGATAAGCTGGATTGGCATTGGAACTTTTACATTGCACAAAAGCTGTACCCAGCTGTACCGCAGAAGCGCCCAATTTCAGCATTAACTGTGCTTGCTGACCATTCATAATGCCACCTGCTGCAACCACTGGCAGGGTACAATGTTCACGAATTAGTTGTACTAAATCGCTGGTTTTAATTGCACTATCAAAGGTTTGGTTAAAGATACCCCGATGTCCACCTGCCTCAATGCCTTGGGCGATAATGA
Organism: Acinetobacter sp. YH12136; assembly: GCF_013418545.1. Classification (NCBI taxonomy): domain Bacteria; kingdom Pseudomonadati; phylum Pseudomonadota; class Gammaproteobacteria; order Moraxellales; family Moraxellaceae; genus Acinetobacter; species Acinetobacter sp. YH12136. The sequence goes on along the minus strand of NZ_VPBV01000002.1, from coordinate 100,538 downwards.
CATCAATTCCCGCTGCTTCAATGGCTTGAGCTTCGGCTAAGTTGGTTGCTGAAACCATAGTAATGATTCCTGCATCTTTTAAAGCCTGAATTTGATGCGCATGCGGAATCCCGAAGTGAAAACTGACGGCTTGTGGTTTAGTTTCTAGTACAAGATCTAAATATCCATCATGGTCTTTAAAACTTGGATAAATACAATTTAGTTGACTCGGTGCAGTTGCGCCATAGCGTTCAAAGATTGGCTGAAAATGTGCAATCCACGCTTGTGCAGCGACTTCATCTAGTGGACTTGATTCATGGCAAAAGAAATTGACCTGAAATGGAAAATCAGTCAGTTCTTGAGTGCGTAAAATTTGCTCACGTGCAGCATCTACCGTGTTTGCACCTAAACCGAGTGAGCCAAAACCACCTTGATTAGAAACCTCGGCTGCAAGTTCGGGAGTAGAAACGCCAGCCATTGGAGCAAGAAAAATAGGATGCTTTATATTCAGTTGTTCTAATAAGGTCATATTATTTACTCCATGTTTTTATCTACTTTGCCCAACTCTAGGTAGATTGGCAAATCATATCCGTCATTTCTTTATGAAATATTAAGATGAGCGATATCATTAAATTTGCAGATGCTTTCAGGCATAATAAGCCTGATGTATGAATTGATGAGTAAATTAATGAAGCCTTTCGTTTATGGTGGTTTGCTTGTGGTGTGTGGATTAAGTGCGTGTAGCAATCCACAGCAAACTCAAGTAAAAATTGATCCAAAGCAATATCAGGTTCAGGATGCGACTGCATTACAACAGCGTATAGATGCTTTAAATGTCAAATTGGCGCAAGACTTCAAACAATTTAAACAAGTCGAAAATATCGCATTTGCGCATCAATTCCCTTTAGATGTAAATAACTTACAAACTTTGAATCAGCATTTGGTCGCCAGTACTGCTTTAAAGCCGACTAAAATTGCTTATTGCGATATGATGAATGGTTATTTTGCTGAGTTATATCGCTTAGGACATAACAATCTAGATTTTCTTAAAGATGTAAAATTACCGCGTGCAGAGCAGGAAAATTTGGCTGAAAATTTTGCCAATGCAGAATCTTATTATGATTTTATTTTGAATCGTTACACCAGTTACCGCCAAGTACAACAGACCATGGGCTATGGTTGTAATTTAAAAGCGGCGTTATAGTTGCGGCAGGATTTAGGTTTACTAGGGTCTGTTGATATTTCATAAATGGCTTGCGCTGTAGGCTAAAACTGAGCAGATTAGGCATGAAACGCAGGGAATAACGGGTTTATTTTCAAGTTTTATAACGCAATCTGTGAAAGTTTTAGCCACATGAGCAAAAACAAAGCACTGCTTTGTTTGCTGCGCAAGGGTACAAGCATATTTTTTGCTGCTATTACGTTATGTGCCAGTCATTTAGAATGAGTAAATTTCCTGTCCCATGCCTTATATCAGCTAAAAAACCTTGCGAGATATATCTCTCATGTCGCAAACATAGACGAATTGTCAACAGACCCTAATTAAATCGTGCTGAATAAAAAACTCCTGAGAACTTGCTCAGGAGTTTTTGTTTTATACAATCAAATTATTGTTGTGCTTTTTCTTTCACATTTGCAGCACCTTGTTCAACCGCACCTGCAGTCGCAGCAGTTGCATCTTTAGCAGCTTGTACAGTCGTATCAGCTGCGTTTTCTGTTGCTGTTGCAACATTGTGTGCAGCATTTTCAGTTGCTTGCGCTGCGTTATCTACCGCAGTTGCTGTAGCAGTAGCAGCTTCATGTGTTGCATCTTTGGCATCATGTGCAGCTTGAGCCGCAGCGTTTTCTAAGTGTTCACCCGTAGTTGCCCCTGTTTCTGGTGCTTTTTCTTTTGCACAACCTACAAGTGCTACAGTGGCAGCAAGACCTAAAGCAATAAGAAGTTTATTCATTATCATGTTTCCTTTTTTTACATCCACTTAAGATGGGATAATGCGAATATAACCAAAAAACAATCAATTTGAAGCTTAAAATTGTTCAAATAATGTAATGGGTTTAGATATTTTTTTGTTGTGTAGATTAGAACGATAAATTAGAGAAAAATATGCCGATGCGATTCATTTTTTCTGATAAGGTGAAATCTTGAGAATGGTTACAGTTTTTATTGTACAGTAATGCCATTCTGTAAGATTGGGATTGTAAAATGCTTAAAAAAGGGATTTATCAACATTATAAAGGGCAATTGTATCAAGTGCTGCATGTGGCTACACACAGTGAAACCCAAGAGAAATTGGTGGTTTATCAATGCTTATATGGCGATTATTCTATTTGGGCCAGACCGCTTGATATGTTCACGGAGAGTATTACTTTGGATGATGACCGTGAACAGGAACGCTTTAAATTGATTCAAGAAGTGTATTAATATTTGAAGTTATTTACCTATTTAAAACGATCCAATCTATTTTTAGATTGGATCGTTATGTGGATGCTCAAAGTTTAATAAAATCAATTATTGAATGGAAATACGGTTAAAGCTTAAATCGTATGCTAAATATTTACTCACAAAAGCTGCTTTATCACTGCGTCTTAATAAGTTGTCATAAATAAATTGTGGTACAGGATGGAATAAATCCCCAGAGCCATTTTCGTAAAATATTTTTAAATAACGTGAAGATGCACTGTATGTCCAGGATGTCACGGCAAGTGTTTTACCCATAAGCAACTCCTTTATTTTTTATATTATTTTTCACAGAATAAATCTGCTTATTTTGAACATAAGTGAAGTGCTTGCTAAAAAGTATTACAGAATTGTAACTTTTGAATATAAGTTTTTTGCGCAACCTAAACGTGCCAAAAACGACAAAACTATTATGAAGCGAAATAAAACATCACATTTAGGATGTGGTGTTTATGCTTTGCACATGAATAGTCATTCATTTAAATAAAATGATTGAAAGACTAGATTTTATAGATGACGACATTGATCTTCTTTGTCACCAGAAACACGGTTTGTGCCGCCAGTCGGTTTTACGCGGTTATCTTCACATTCTAAATTGCCATTCACGCGGTTATTTTTTACAACGATTGAGCCTGAATTATCTTTAAGTTGAATATTGCCATTTACACGGTTTGACGTGAGTTGGATGTTACGCCCATCTTCGAGTTGGATATTGCCATCAATGCGGTTGGCATGTGCATTAACCTGACTAAAGTTTCCTTTAGATTCTAAATTGCCATCAATCGTACTATTTTTAATTGCCGTATGTGAGTTGGAATGCAACATTAGGTTGCCCTTAATAGTCACATGATCAAGAACACATTGTTTATGCACTTTGACATTATCATCAATAGTTCGATTTTTAATGCTGCCATTACAGTTGAAATCAGCTAAAGCTGGCACTGAAAATGCTATTAATGTTGAAAGTAAAAATAATTTTTTCATAGAACAGCCCTCAAAAATAAATCTCACAACTGTTACCGGTACAGATTCGATTGTAGTGTTGTAATGTTTTTACATTTTCTATTCTAGAGATGAAATATGAATAAATAAGGTAGAAAAGGGTGATGTTCTGATTAAAAAAAACCACGCAAAATATGCGTGGTTTTTTTGAGTGGTTTAATCTAAAACTTAGATTTTACCTACTAGGTCGATAGATGGGGCTAAAGTTGCATCACCTTCTTTCCATTTAGCTGGGCATACTTCACCTGGGTGAGCGTGAACGTATTGAGCTGCTTTAACTTTACGAAGAAGTTCTTGAGCATCACGGCCAATACCGCCAGCATTGATTTCGATGATTTGGATTTTACCTTCTGGATCAATTACGAAAGTACCACGGTCAGCAAGACCAGCAGATTCGATTAATACTTCGAAGTTTTTAGAAAGCGTCCAAGTTGGGTCGCCAACCATTACGTATTGGATTTTTTTGATTTCTTCTGAAGAATCGTGCCAAGCTTTGTGCGTGAAGTGAGTGTCAGTAGAAACTGCATAGATTTCAACGCCTAATTTTTGGAATTCTGCGTAGTTGTCTGCAAGGTCACCAAGCTCAGTTGGGCAAACGAAAGTGAAGTCAGCAGGGTAGAAGAATACTACAGACCATTTGCCTTTAAGATCAGCTTCAGTTACTTCAATGAATTGACCGTTGTGGTATGCATTTGCTTTAAATGGTTTAACTTCAGTATTAATTAAGCTCATCATTGTCTCCATGATTAAGGTTTGTATTTCGTTGGCAATAGAGTATCTAATTTTGTTTTATTGCTGAAATGGTATTTTTACATTACTAGCATCGGAAAAACAAATGAGTATGTAAAAAGCGTACACTTTCATCACAGTATTATTGAGTCTTTATTAGGCCTCAAAATGATGATGATTGCATGACAACCTATTTTTCAGGTTCAAATACAACCCATTTCAAGCAATTGGTGAACATACATCTATATGGGGATGCTATTTTGAAATTCAAGGGGGGATTTAAAACTTTTTAAATACGCATTCTAAATCACTGTTCTTTCGCTTAAAGGCATTACAGCGTAAAATACGCGTTTGTGTTTTGGTTAGGAAGCGTATTCTGTGCAGAGTCATTTAAATGTAGACCACCTCGTTTTGGCGCGTGATCGTCATCGTTTAAATCGACTACGAAAAGGCAAAGATGCCAATCCAAAGCAATATCAGGAATTATTTGAAAAATCTAATTTAAAAGTGTTGGAGCGTGCACAGCGCATTCCCAACATTAAGTTGAATCAAGATTTACCTGTGACTCAATCTGCCGAACAGTTGATTACTGCAATTCAGCAACATCAGGTCATTATTGTGGCGGGTGAAACAGGTTCAGGGAAAACTACACAGTTACCACAAATTGCAATGTTGGCAGGTCGTGGTTTAACGGGGTTAATTGGTCATACTCAGCCACGACGTCTTGCTGCGCGTAGTGTATCGCAGCGTATTGCCGAAGAAGTTGGCGAAAAGTTAGGTGAGTCCATCAGCTTTAAAGTTCGTTTTAATGAACAGGGTTCGCAAGATTCAATTGTCCGTTTAATGACCGATGGTATTTTGTTAGCAGAGCTTGCCAATGATCGTTATTTAAATAAATACGACACCATTATTATAGATGAAGCGCATGAGCGTTCTTTAAATATTGACTTCATTATGGGCTATTTAAAGCAACTTTTGCCACGTCGCACTGATTTAAAAGTCATCATCACTTCTGCAACTTTAGATGTGCAGCGTTTTAGTAACTATTTTAACGGCGCACCTATTTTTGAGGTCGAAGGTCGAAGCTATCCTGTCGAAGTACGTTATCGTCCAATTTCTGAATTAAGCATTGGTGGTAGTGATGATGATGAGTTTGATGACTTTGAAGAAAACTTGCCACGCGCAGTGGTGCAAGCGGTAGAAGAATGCTTTGCCGATGCACAGGAAAAAGGTCATCCTGAACATGCCGATATTCTAATTTTTGCCAGTACTGAACAGGAAATTCGGGAGCTGCAAGAAACCTTGCATAAGCATGGACCGCGTCATACTGAAATTTTACCGTTGTATGCGCGTTTGGCTTTGGCGGAACAACAAAAAATTTTTAATCCTTCAGGTGGTGGTCGTCGCATTATTATTGCCACCAACGTCGCTGAAACCGCACTCACTGTACCCAATATCCGCTATGTGATTGATAGCGGTTTTGCACGTATTTCACGTTATAACTATCGCTCACGGGTGCAGCGTTTACCGATTGAAGCAGTATCTCAGGCAGCAGCGAATCAGCGTAAAGGACGTTGTGGTCGTATTGCACCAGGCGTTTGTATTCGCCTGTATTCAGAAGAAGATTTTTTAAGTCGCCCAGAGTTTACTGAACCTGAAATTAAACGCACCAACTTGGCATCGGTCATTTTACAAATGCAAAGTTTGGGCTTGGGTACGCTCGAAGATTTTGATTTTATTGAGCCGCCAGATCATCGTTTAGTCAATGATGGTCGTAAGCTGTTGATTGAACTGGGTGCGATGATTGAGAAGGGTAAAGCCCCTCTTTTAGACGGAATGAGTAGCTCTGCGACGCAAAAGGGAGACAATCATCCGAATAATTCCACTAAATCCACCGCTAATAAAGGCGAGCTTCAAGGCAGCAGCTTAACCAAAATTGGTCAGCAAATGGCAAAAATGCCGATTGATCCAAGACTGGCACGTATGATTTTAGGCGGTGCGCATTTTGGGGTGTTAAATGAAGTCCTGATTATTGTAGCGGCATTGGCGGTACAAGACCCGCGTGAACGTCCTGCAGACAAACAAATGCAAGCCGATCAAAAACATGCTTTGTTCCGTGAAGCAGATTCTGACTTTTTATTCTATTTAAAATTGTGGGAAACTTTACACGAAAACCGTGATGGCATGAGTGAAAACAAACGTCGTACTTTTGCCCGTCAGCATTTTTTAAGTTGGTTGCGTTTACGTGAATGGAAGAAAACTCATGAACAATTGGTGGATTTGGCGCGTGGCTTAAAACTGTCGTTTAATGAGAAAAAAGCCAGTTATGAAAATCTGCATCGGGCGTTATTAACAGGGTTGCTTTCTTTTATTGCCAATAAAACCGATGAGCGCAATGTGTTTATGGCAGTACGCCAACAAAAAGCACGAATTTTCCCTGCATCGACTTTGCATAAAACCAATACACCGTGGGTCATGGCATTTGAGATGGTAGAAACTTCGCAAGTGTATCTACGCACCTTGGCAAAAATTGAACCTGAATGGATTTTATTGGCTGCACGTGATTTGCTGAAGCATCACTATTTTGAACCACATTGGTCTAAAAAAGCAGGCGTGGTGAATGCCTATGATCAGATTTCGCTGTTTGGTCTAATTATCGAGCCGAAACGTCCTGTCAATTACGAAAAGGTCGATCAGGAAGCCGCCCATGAAATATTCTTACGTGATGCTTTAACCACAGGCAACTTGGGCATTACCCCACCATTTTTAAAACACAACCTGCTTAAACTGGAAGAAGTGGAACGGGTTGAAGATAAATTACGTCGTCGTGATTTAGTGGTTGATGAAGAAACTATTTATCAATTTTATGCCGCCAAAGTACCTGCAGAAGTTGCAAGCCGTCGTTCCTTTGAAGATTGGCGTGCCACAGTAGAGCCGCAAAATCCACGTTATTTATTTGTGGAAGATGATGCACTTTGGCTGAATGATCGTCCGACCACGCAGCAATTTCCTGACTATTTGCGTAATGGTGAGCTGCGCTTGGCGGCCAGTTACCGTTTTGACCCCAGCCATGATGAAGATGGCGCAACCGTTAAAATTCCAGTGCAAGCGTTGGCACAGGTCGATGAAAATATCTGGTCGTGGGGTGTTCTGGGTTGGCGTGAAAATTTAATTGAAGCCTTGCTCAAGACTTTGCCTAAAGATAAGCGTCGTCATTTGGTGCCTATTCCAGACACAGCTCGAAAGTTGCTACAACGTGTTGATGCGGTAAATTTACGCGAGCACATTTTTAGCTTTTTGGCATTCCAGTTACGCGCAGAGCACATCACCGAAAAAGACTTTAGCTTTGAGCGAGTAGATGCGTATTTATTGCCGTTCATTAAAGTGTTAGATGAAAAAGGGCGGGTGATTGAGCAAGGGCGTGATTTATCTGAATTAAAAGCGCGTTGCCGTACCGAAACTCACAGTCCAGTAAAACAGTTACACGGCGAATTCCAAACCTTCCCTGAACGATTTGTATTTGAAGCCTCGCAAAAAGTCACGGGCGTAGTGGTTAAGCAATATCAGGCGTTGGTACCAAGTAAAGCTTTTGCAGAACTTTCACAAAAAGATGAATCGGGTGTGGTGATTCAAACCTTTAATGATCAGCGCGAGGCGATTCATCAGCATCGTGAAGGGGTGATTCGTTTGCTGCATGTGCAATTAGGCGATTTATCACGGCAATTGAAAAAGCAAATTGCCAAACCATTGGCCTTGGCGTACTCACCTTTGGGTGATAAAGCACAACTTGAGCAAATGTTGATCTATGCGACCTTGCAAAGCATTATTTGTGACGTGCCAGTCAACTTGGAAGAGTTTCAAAACTTGCAGCTTGAGGTAAAAAAGACTTTTCTCAGTCATGGTCAAACCACGCTGCGTATCTTTAATGAAATTTATATTGCTTGGCAAGACATCCGCCGTCAGCTCCTTATGCTAGATGAAGCCGTGTTTGCCAAAAATATGGATGATATTGAAGATCAGCTGGACTTAATGCATCTGGCAGACTTTGTGTATAGCAAGCCTGTAGAGGTGTGGAGCGAATATCCGCGCTATTTGAAAGCGTTGTTATTACGTTTAGACCGCTTACCCAACAACTTGCAAAGAGACGATGCTGCCATCGCCCAAATTGACCCTTGGATGGACAAATTGTTTAAACACAAACAAGATGCCCGACTCAAGGAATTGTACTTTATGGTGGAAGAATTACGCATATCGCTGTTCTCTCAACCCATGAAAACCAAAATGCCAATTTCTGCAACTCGGCTGCAAAAAGTATGGGAAAAGCTCGGAATCAGTTAAGATATTAGTAATTTCTAGAAGGAGTTTTACATGGGCATTCGCATTACAGGTACTGGTCTTTATCACCCAGAAGATGTTATTACCAATGAAGAGTTGGTCGAAAGTTTAAATGCTTATGTGGAACAGTATAATCAGCTCAATGCTGACAAAATTGCAGCAGGTGAGCTTGAAGAACGTCGTGGCTCAAGTGCTGACTTTATCGAAAAAGCCTCTGGGGTAAAACGCCGTTACGTGTCAGAAAAAACAGGTATTCTGGACATTAACCGTTTACGTCCAAATTTGCGTGAACGCGGGGATGATGAAATTTCGCTACAAGCAGAATGGGGTGTAATTGCTGCAAAACAAGCCATGCAAAATGCAGGCGTGACCGCAGAAGATATTGATGTGGTGATTTTGTCTTGCTCAAACTTGCAGCGTGCTTATCCTGCGGTGGCGATTGAAATTCAAACTGCGCTTGGTATTCAAGGTTATGCCTATGACATGAACGTGGCATGTTCTGCTGCGACTTTCGGCATTAAGCAAGCGCATGATGCGATTAAAGCAGGTGCGCGCCGCGTACTGTTGGTGAATGTCGAAATTACCTCAGGTCATAACGATTTCCGTTCACGTGACTGCCACTTTATTTTTGGTGATGTAGCAACCGCTTCAATTTTGGAAGACACTGAAACCAAAGCAGGTTTTGAAATTTTGGACATGAACCTGTTTACTCAGTTCTCGAATAATATCCGTAATAATTTCGGTTTTTTAAACTTAAGTGAAAATGCAGATATTGACGATAAACGCTTCCATCAAGATGGTCGCAAAGTCTTTAAAGAAGTTTGCCCCTTAGTTGCCAAAATGATTACTGCGCAATTAGAAAAGAATCAGATTGCGCCAACCGAGGTGAAGCGTTTCTGGTTGCACCAAGCCAATGCCAGCATGAACGAACTCATTTTGAAATTGGTGGTTGGTAAAGAAGCAGCACAACCAGGTTTAGTACCTATTATTTTAGATGAGTTTGCCAATACTTCTTCGGCAGGGGTAATTATCGCTTTACACCGTACTGCACACGAAGTCGAAAACGGTGAATATGGTGTCTTGTGTTCATTTGGCGCAGGCTATTCAGTTGGCGCGATTTTGGTACAAAAACGTGATGCTGCATAAGCTTTGCCAAACCGTATAAGATCAGCAAACGCCTAAGTACAGGTATTAAAAAGTTCCTTCTCCTTCGGGAGAAGGCTTGGATCATCCGCGATATTCTCTTCACACAGACACATACAGAATAAAAACATCGAAAAACTTTATGAAAAATAATGCTTAGGTTAAGATGGAGCATCTTTTAATAGACCTATTTTGAAAACCTATGCAACCATTTGTTCTATATAACTCAGAGCAACGAAAAAAAGTTGAATTTGTTCCGCGTAAAGAAGGACATATCGACATGTATGTCTGTGGCATGACGGTTTATGATTACTGTCATATCGGGCATGCGCGGGTTATGGTTGCATTTGACTACATCATTCGCTTTTTGCGCAGTCAAGGTTGGAATGTGAAATATGTCCGCAACATTACCGACATTGACGACAAAATTATTAAACGTGCCAATGAAAATGGCGAGAGCATTCAAGCTTTAACAGATCGTTTTATTCAAGCCATGAATGAAGATGCGGCAAACTTAGGCTGTGTTGAACCTGATGCTGCACCACGTGCCACTGAATATATTGATCAAATGCAAAATATGATTGGTAATTTGGTCAATAAAGGCACAGCTTATCCTGCAAGTAATGGCGATGTTTATTTTCAGGTTGAAAAATTTGACAAATATGGCCGTCTTTCAGGTCGCAAGCTAGAAGACATGCAGGCGGGCGCGTCTGAGCGTGTTGATGTTGAAGTCGACAAAAAGCATCCATTTGACTTTGTTTTGTGGAAACATGCCAAAGAAAATGAACCATCGTGGGCTTCGCCGTGGGGCAATGGACGTCCGGGTTGGCACATTGAATGTTCTGCGATGTCGACTTGCTGCTTAGGTAATCATTTTGATATTCATGGTGGTGGTTCAGACTTAATGTTCCCACACCATGAAAATGAAATTGCCCAGTCTGAAGCATCAACAGGTGAGCAGTATGTAAATTACTGGATGCACGTTGGCTTTATTAATGTCGATGGCGAAAAAATGTCGAAGTCATTGGGTAACTTCTTCACCATTCGTGATGTGATGGAAAAATTCCATCCTGAAGTGATCCGCTACTTTATTGTGTCATCGCATTATCGTAGCCCTGTAAACTTCTCCGATGTAGCACTCAAAGAAGCCAAAACCGCATTATCACGTTTCTATCACTCATTTAAAGCTTATCAACAAGCGTACGGTACGCAAACAGTTGAGCAGTTAGATGAGGCTTTGGTGGAACGTTTTAATGCCGCAATGCGAGACGACTTTAATACAGCCGAAGCAATTGCAGTTCTGTTTGAAGTCAATAAAGAGCTGAACCGTGCGGTAAAAGAGCAGCAGGCAGATCAGGCGGCGGTGTACTATTCGACTTTGCGTCATTTGACCAATATTTTAGGTTTGGTGCAGCATGATGTTGACGAATTCCTGAAGTCTGATATTGGTCAGGACGCTTTAGGTTTATCTGAACAAGCCATTGCAGACTTCATTCAGCAACGTCAGGATGCCAAAAAAGCCAAAGATTTCGCCCGTGCTGATGAAATTCGTCAGTCTTTGCTCGATCAAGGTGTGGTCTTGGAAGATACCCGTCAAGGTACAGTATGGCGTCGTGCTGATTAATTGAGCACTTGGGAGCATAGAGAGTTGACAGTTGTATGAAATTCTCTATAATTCACTTCCATATTGCGGGAATAGCTCAGTTGGTAGAGCACAACCTTGCCAAGGTTGGGGTCGCGAGTTCGAGTCTCGTTTCCCGCTCCAAAATTTTAAAAAACGCTTATCGAAAGATAAGCGTTTTTTTATGGCTGTTTGTTACAGCTTGCTTGCAGTCAGCTTTATAGATGGGTTTGAACCATAATTTTTAGAGCATTTTCGTTGAAATATGCTTCTGAGCTAGTTCTATCTTTAGCTTTATCTGCAACTTTGAATCAATAAAATAAATAGCCTAAGCTCAAATATGATTGTTTTTCATTTGAAACTCGAGTCAAAAAGCGAGTTAATTAAAACAGCATACAAAAATGCGTTAAAACAAAAAACACACGCATAATCAAAGTGTAGAATTGCATAGATATGCTAAAATTGCGAAAATTAAATGTGCTTCAATAAATCGCTTTTATTGAGGTGTAGAAAATACTCAATTTAAGTTGAACGTTGAATGCCAAACATGTCAAATACCATTGATTTCCAATCTGTAGCCTTAGACACTTTAAGAATAGAAGAACAAGCATTACAAGTCTTGGCGACGCAAATTGATCAGCGTTTTAGCCGTGCCTGCGAAATCATGTTGCATTGCAAAGGGCGTGTTGTGGTCACAGGTATGGGAAAATCAGGTCATATTGGTCGTAAAATGGCTGCGACGTTTGCCTCTACAGGCACGCCGTCTTTCTTTATGCACCCGGGTGAAGCAGGGCATGGTGATTTGGGAATGTTGGTACGGGGTGATGTTTTAATTGCCATTTCCAACTCCGGCAAAAGTGATGAAATTATGATGTTGATGCCACTCATCAAACATCTGGAAGTTCCTCTAATCACAATTAGCGGTGATGATCGCGGGCCGATGCCACAAAATGCTGATGTCGCTTTAACATTAGGCAATATTCAGGAAGCTTGTCCACTTGGTTTAGCACCAACCTCAAGTACGACTGCAACCTTGGCATTAGGTGATGCATTGGCTGTAGCGTTACTTGATGCACGTGGTTTTACTGCCGATGATTTTGCTCGTTCACATCCTGCAGGCGCTTTGGGTAAGCGCCTGTTATTGCATGTGAAACATTTGATGCATACCGGTACAGAATTACCTAAAGTTGCACCAGATACACCAATGAACAAAGTGTTATACGAAATTTCAAACAAACGTCTAGGTTTAACCACAATTGTCGATGAAAATGACGTCTTGTTAGGCATTTTCACCGATGGTGATTTACGACGTTTAATTGATAAACAACAGGGCTTTGATGTGAATTTACAAGTTGGGCAAGTGATGACTCAACATCCTGCAACGATTTCACAAGAAGCACGTGCAGTTGAAGCTTTAGAGCAATTACGTGACCGTAAAATCAATCAGTTTGTGGTGGTGGATGATGCCAATAAAGTCATTGGTGTGATCAGTATGCATGACTTGATTCAAGCAGGGGTAAACTAAACAATGGCATCTTATATTTTATTAGAGCAAGCGCGTCATATTGAAGCTTTGGTTTTAGATGTCGATGGAATTCTAAGTGATGGTTTTGTCACCTTAACCAACAGCGGTGATGAAATTAAATCATTCGATATTCGTGATGGTTTAGGTATGAAACTGGTGCAACAAGCAGGTGTTAAAGTCATTATCATCACGGGTCGTAAAAGTAATATTGTCGAAAAACGCATGTCCGATTTAGGTGTAGATTTGGTCTACCAAGGACGTGAAGATAAAGGCACTGCATTGCAGGAAGCCTGTGCCAAGTTAGGTTTATCACCTGCAGATTGTCTCTATATGGGCGATGACTGGCCTGATCTTTCAGCGTTTTCGATTGCGGGGATGAAAGTCACAGTGCCAAATGGACATATTGAAGTGCGTCGTCGTGCCGATTTAGTCACACAGGCCATGGGTGGGCGCGGTGCGGTACGTGAAATCTGCGATATGATTTTAACCGCCAAAGGTGTGTACCAAAGCTTACTTGAAAAATATCTCAGCATCCCTCATTAATTAAGTCATACATTCAAAGGTTTGAGTTACAGCCCCACTTATGGATACTAAAGTTTTATACGTTACTGCGATTGCAATTGCAGCTGTAAGTGGTGGTTATTACTATTACAGCGGTAAAGGCAAAAAACTGGAAACTGACGCTGCTCGCTCTATGACTTATAGTGCCGAGCAAATTCATCTGACCCAAACAGATGAGCAGGGCAATTTATATGTGCGTGCGCAAATTGACCGTTTAGAGCAAGACATGCAGCAAAAAACCTCTAAGCTGGAAAATTTGAATGCCTCTATGTATAAAGCGGGCGCGGTGGATGCCACTTTTTTTGCTAAACAGGCACAAGGTTTTAATGACAATGAAAAGGTTGTGTTGTCAGATCAAGTGCTAGCAACCAAGTTACTCGCTCAAGGCAAACTGACGCTTGAAACAGTCGAGTTGAATGTGTTTCCTAAAACACGTGAAATCAGTACCGAAAAACAAGTGACTGTACAATCTCCACAGGCTGATTTTATCAGTCAGGGCTTAAAAGCCAATTTAAATGACGGGCAATACGAATTTTTTAATATTCGAGGAAAGTATGAACCATAAATCTAAGCTTACAGCTCCTAAAGCGTTGATAAAACAAGCAGCACTTGTGGGCTTGGCGGTGCTTTCATCGGCAGGTGCATGGGCAATTCCGTCAGACCGCAGTCAGCCTATTACTTTATTGGCAGACCGTGCGACCTTTAGTGAACGTACTGGCGTCACCACTTATACAGGCAATGTGGTGATTGAACAGGGCACCATGAAACTGCAGGCAGATTCGATTGTTGCTAATCTGAACAGCAAAAAAGAAATTAGTGTCATTACGGCAACGGGCAGACCTGCGCAATTCCAGCAAAAGACTGATCCAGCCAAAGGGCTTGCCAAAGGTCAGGCGCAAAAGATTGTTTACAATGCTGAAACAGGCATTATCACCTTAACGGGTGGCGCACTTTTAGAGCAAGATGGAGCCAGTATTCGTGGTAATACCTTGCGTTATAGTATGAACAAAGGCGATGTTGAAGCGATTGGTACACCGAACAAAACTGGTTCTGAAGCGGGTCGTGTAAAAATTGTGATTCCACCATCAAGTTCAAAATCATTCCCGGGAGCGCGTGATTAATGGATCAAACGAGCGCAGCACAGGACAGCGTCCAGCACGGTCAGCAGACTTTGTGTATTAAGCATTTAGCCAAAAACTATAATAAGCGCTGGGTGGTTAAAGACGTTTCATTTGAAATGAAAAGTGGTGAAATTGTCGGGTTACTTGGGCCGAACGGTGCGGGTAAAACCACCAGTTTCTACATGGTTGTGGGTTTGGTGCGTATGGATAAAGGCGAAATCCATTTAGATCAACTGGATTTATCTGACCTTGCCATGCATGAACGTGCGCGTAAGGGGATTGGTTATTTACCGCAAGAAGCCTCTATTTTCAGAAAGCTGACCATCGCTGAAAATATTATGGCTATTTTAGAAACCCGCAAAGATTTAAATAAACAGCAACGTCAGCAGCGTTTATTAGAATTGCTGGCAGATTTTAAAATCACGCATATTAAAGATTCATTAGGGATGAGTGTGTCGGGTGGCGAACGCCGTCGTGCAGAAATTGCCCGTGCTTTGGCAGCAGACCCTAAATTTATGTTGTTAGATGAGCCTTTTGCAGGGGTCGATCCTATTTCTGTCGGTGATATTAAAGATATCATTCGTACCTTAAAAGATCGTGACATTGGCGTATTAATTACCGACCATAACGTCCGTGATACTTTAGCCATTTGTGAACGTGCTTATATTGTTAGCGAAGGTTCAGTCATTGCAGAGGGTACACCGCAAGAAATTCTGGAAAATGAAATTGTGCGTGAAGTTTATTTGGGTGAAGACTTTTTTGTTTAAAGCTTGAATGTTCTAATCGTTATTGGTTTTCGTATGCTTACTGCATAAGTTGTAGAACAGAAAGTCGTGTAAACATTATTTAACCTTCTATACCTTTGAGGATAGAAGGTTTTTTCATGGTGGTTATCAGTCCAAATAAGCTATAACTCTAAATACGTTAGAGCGCTAAACACGTTATAATTATCAAGTTTTTATTTAACTGGTTGATTGATCTGGAGTATTATGCCATTTACCATTGCTGCGCCCATCACTTTTGAAGAAGAAATTAAAAAAAGTCGATTTCAGGCAATTGCTGTGCCTGTAGATAATGAGCAAGCGGTAAAAACTTTTTTGGAACAGCAGCGTGATTCATCTACCACACATCAATGTTGGGCATGGAAAATCGGGCATCAATTACGTTTTAATGATGATGGCGAACCTTCAGGTACGGCAGGACGTCCTATTTTAGCCACGATTGAAGGCAATGAGTTGACTAATGTTTTGGTGTTGGTGATTCGTTGGTACGGCGGCATTAAATTGGGCACAGGCGGCTTGGTACGTGCCTATGGGGGATGTGCAGGGCAATGTTTGGCTCTAGCAGAAAAAATAGAACTGATTGAAAAAAAGACCGTGCAATTTTCCTGTCATTTTAATGAGTGGGCAATTTTACAATACGAGCTAAATAGTCAGCAGATTGAGTACAGCGAAGACTACACCGCCGAAGGCGTGTTGGTAAAGGCATTCATGCAAGTCGATCAAATAGACCCTTTAAAACTAAAATTACAAGATATTAGCCGTGGGCGTGAACAACTCAAAATCCTTGAGGATGATCAAGATGACTGAAGCAAATTCACCTGATCCATTATCGAAGTACCGTGAGCAGCATAAACACCGTTTAAACTACATGCCGTGGTTATATTGGTCATTAAAACCTAAACATCGTGCTTGGGCAGAAGCTTGGCAGCAGGAATATCAAGCTTATTTAATGGCAATGGAAACGGTAGAGATTGGCAAAAACTGTTTTATTTCACCATTGGCACATATTTTTGCAGAACCAGGACGTAAAATCAGTATTGGCGATAATACCTTTATTGCAGCCGATTGTACTTTGCATGGCCCTTTAGAAATTGGCAATGAAGTCGCGATTAATCACCACTGTATTTTAGATGGTGGCAGAGTTGGAATTAAGCTTCATGATCAGGTGCGTATCGCAGCATATTGTCATTTATATGCATTTGATCATGGCATGGCTTTGGATCAGCCCATTTATCAGCAAGCGGTGCGTTCACAGGGCATTGAAGTTGGTAAGGATGTTTGGTTAGGTGCGCATGTTGGTGTTAAAGATGGGGTGAAGATTGCGGCACATGCAGTCGTTGGTATGAATAGCATGGTCACCAAAGATGTTCAGGAGCGGGAAATTGTGGTAGGAAACCCTGCCAAATTGATTCGTTATCGTGAGTAAATACGATGCAGCAAGGCTAAATCTTTAAACTTCATTACATTTTTTCATGTCCCTGCAACACGAGTTGTGTTAAGTTAAAAATAACAACTAAAAAATAGCCTGCAAAAGGCAGTAAGAGAGGCAATAATGAAACGTGTAATTGCTTGTATTGATTCTTCGCCTTGTATTAATGCGCTTGCTGAAGCTGCTGCGTGGATTGCAACACAAACTCAACGTGAATTGGTGTTATTACAAGTTTTGGATTATTACCCCGCCAGTTATCATTTGGGGGAAATTAGTGGCGTGATTGGTTTTGAAAGTAATGCCATGTTACTCAAAGAATTAGCCGAATTAGAACAAAAACAAAGTGAATTAGCACTCGATTATAGCAACAATTTATTGCAGCACATTTCCAGTATGATTCAGGAAAAGTTCGGCATTGTACCTACCCACATTCAAGAAAAAGGCGACTTTTTAGAACAAAGTTTTAGTGTGCTGAACGAAGAAGATATTGTGGTGATTGGACGTGTGGGCGAGAAATCTGCTGAACGCAATAAGGCATTAGGCAGTAATGTCGAAAACTTTATTCGTGGTGCAAATTGTACTGTGATGACTGTCGGAGAGCATTTTAAAGCACCAAACCGTTTTATTTTTGCTTATGAATATTCCCCAACTTGTATCAAAATGATGAAGCGAATTGCACAAAGTGATTTGCTTAAATTACTGCAATGTCATTTGCTCTATGTCGGTGATCACCCAGAAGTTTTAAATGAACCTGCAGATTTTTTAACTTCAGCGGGTTTAGATGTGGTGGTGGAATATCGTTATGGCGATGTGGCTGAAAATATCTTAGATTATCAACGTGAACATGGTATTCAGTTGATTGTACTAGGGGCATTTAGCCACAGTAAAATTCATCAATTTTTCTTGGGAAGCATTACCACCAATATTTTCCGTAACTCAACTGTTCCTTTGTTGGTGGCAAAGTAAAAATCGTAAATGATTCAAAAAAGATCATTTCAAAAGATTGTTTAGTTGAACTGATGTAAATGCTTGCTGACTGTCCATGGTTATCCGCATAATTTGTGGATAACTGTATGGACAGTATATGTAACATTATAATATATAATGTAAAATTGCTTTAGGTTGTTTTTTAACCTTGTGTGGACTTTACTTTACAATCGCTAAAGCAAAGCCATCATGTCCTTTGCTGCCTACAGTTTGTAATGCTGTGCACGATAAAATTCGCGAATGATTTTGCATGGCTTTGAACATGTCACGAATCCCTTCAATGCTTGGTTTGTGATTGTCAGGATTTAAAATTTCCCCTGCACGAATTACATTGTCTAAAAAGATAATTGTACCTGAGCGTGAAAGTTTAAGACTCAGTTCCAAATATTCAGGATAGCTTTGTTTGTCGGCATCAATAAAAATAAAATCAAAAGCTTCAGTATCTTCTGGCAGAGCTTTTAGAATTTCTGCAGCACGACCAACTTTTAATTCAACCTTTTGTTTTAATTGAGCGCGGTCAATATTTTCTTGTCCCAAAGCTGCATGGGTATCACGTCCTTCAATCGTGAGTATATAACCATCTTCAGGCAGCGCACGTGCTAGCCACATTGTGCTATAAGCTGCGAATGTGCCCAATTCCAACACACGTTTGCATTGATTCATTTGAATGAGCATTTGTAGCAACATGCCCTGATTTGCCGCAACTGCAAGGTGATCTGGAAAACCTTTGGCATCGGTATTTTCTAAAGTTTGCGTCAAAATTGGGTCTTCGGGAATTAAATGTGATTCGATATAGTGATCGATATCCGTCCACATTTGTTGCATAGCGTGCTCACCTTTGTTGCGATGTGTGCATTGTAAACTTTTCTGCTCAGAGTGCAATTTATTCGCGGAATGGAGCAGGTGATAATCTATTTCGCAATAAAAAAAGAGGTCAATTTGACCTCTTTAGGATTTAATTCTAAACAACACTGAATTAGAAATTACACATAGATGAATGGCGGCTTAAATCTGGCCCCCAAGTTCGATAACCTTGTGTATCAATATGAATTTGTCCTGAAGCGTATAAGCCTAAGCCCATGTTTAAACTTTGACCATATTGCTGCCAGAACTGACACAGTCTGTATTTGGTACTTTCAATATAGGCATAGTCTTCGGCATTCGGGAATTGTGGCCCAATTCTAAAATCAATGGCTGAGTTAAATAAGTGACGCGATGAGTTCGCACCACCTGCACATTGATTCAGTGGTAAATCTCGATAGACAGAAGTGACTTCAAAATCAGTTAAGACTTTAGAGGCGACCAAATATTTAAATACACGCAAGGTAGGCACCTGATTTTGCCACAATTCACGACTTGGAATCATAAATTGCGAACGTCCACAGCGTTGCCAGTCACGTGCGGTACGCATTAATTCAAAACTTGGAATAATATTGCCAACACCGTTGTGTTCCAAGAAGCGTTCATATTCACGAACTTGGCGTAAATTGTCACTCACTGCCACCCATGCATTATACGAATAAGGCACAATTTTAGGTGCTACCTGACGCTCATAGGTGATTTTTTCTTGAGGAATGAAAATTCGTTTTCCATCGGGCGTGGTGATCGTTGTTGTTCTGTTTGGGGTTGAACTACAGGCAACCAAGATAACGGGAACAATGCTGAACGAAAACAGCGCCTTGAAAAATTTCTTCATTAGGCAAATCAGATATTTATTTAAAGTGGCAGTATTCTAATCGAAAATGCTGGTTAAAATTTGAAAATATTGCAATCAAATGTGTGTTTTAGGTATAAAAAAAGATCAGCACAGGACTGATCTTTTTCACAACAAGACGAACTTACTTTTCTAAGTATTGTAATTTGTCTGGTTTTCCATTCCATTCTTCACGATCAGCAGGTTGATCGCCAATTTGTGTAATGTTTGGCCAAGTCTGTGAAAGTTCAGCATTTAGCTCGATAAACACTTCCTGACCTTCTGGTAATTCATCTTCAGAGAAAATAGCGTTGGCAGGACACTCTGGTTCACATAATGCACAGTCGATACATTCGTCTGGATTAATGACAAGGAAGTTCGGACCCTCGTAGAAGCAGTCTACAGGACAAACTTCAACGCAGTCTTGATATTTACATTTAATACAGTTTTCAGTGACAACAAATGTCATGGCGACAGCTACCTAAAAATATGGTTCTAATTCAGAATAGTCTATTTTAGGCAAAAATCACTACAACTAACAATCGCTTTTACTGATATTTGATATAGACAGTGCTGCTAAATTTGATAAAAGGGGGATAAAACCATCAAAAAAACTTATAAATGACAAAGACTCTCAATTGAGAGTCTTTGTTTAGCTCAAATATTTTAGAAATAACAGCGGCTAAGCGTTCAATTGTTCCTTTAAAGCATACAATTGTTCCAGCGCTTGTCGTGGCGTTAAATTATCGACATCTATACTGCGTAATAAATCTAAAGCAGGTGATGGTTTTTCTACCTCTATTACACGTTCAATCACTTCTGGTTCAGCTGAGCTTGTTGCTGGTGCAAATAGGTCATCTTGAACGGCTAAATTGACATTTTTGTGCTGCTGTTTTTCTAAAATTCTTAAACGGTTTTGCGCTTCTTTAATCACATTGGCTGGAATGCCTGCCAATTTTGCCACTTGCAAACCGTGACTTTGGCTTGCAGGACCTTGTTGAACTTTGTGCAAGAGAATCAGGTTGCCATTCATTTCTTTGGCGGTTACGTGGTAGTTATCCACCCCAGATTCTTTGCTTAATTCGGTCAATTCAAAATAATGCGTTGCAAATAGGCATAAACATTTGATGCGTTTGCTTAAATCCAACACACATGCCCATGCCAAAGATAAGCCATCGTAGGTACTGGTTCCGCGACCAACTTCATCCATCAGCACCAAAGACTGTGAGGTTGCATGGTGTAAAATTTGTGAAGTCTCAGTCATTTCGACCATAAAGGTCGATTTACCTGTCGATAAATCATCGGCAGAACCAATACGGGTAAACACGCGATCAATAGGACCTAATACGGCTGTTTGGGCAGGCACATAACTACCACAATAGCCAAGTAGGGCAATGAGTGCGGTTTGACGCATATACGTTGATTTACCGCCCATATTCGGGCCAGTAATAATTGCCAAACGATGATTGTAGTCGAGTAAAGTATCATTCGGTGTAAAGGCGGTTTTACTCAAGGCCTCAACAACAGGATGACGTCCTGCAGTAATTTTAATTCCAATTTCAGGGCTATATTCAGGGCGTGCCCAATTGCGTAAACGTGCTTGATGGGCAAAGTTTGCCAATAGATCAATTTGTGCAATCGCGCTGCTCATCATTTGTAATTGAGCAATGTCTTGGCGTAATTCATCCAATAGCATTTCAAATAGCATCTTTTCACGGGCTAAAGCACGGGACTCGCTAGACAGGACTTTATCTTCAAAACTTTTTAGCTCTGGGGTGATGTAGCGTTCTGCATTTTTTAAAGTTTGACGACGGATATAGTGTTCAGGTGCTTGCTCGGCTTGGGCGCGAGTGAGTTCAATGTAGTAACCACTGACACGGTTGTAGCCAATTTTTAACGTTGGGATACCGCTTTCTTGGCGCTCTTTGACTTCTAAATCAATCAGGAATTGCCCCGCATGATCACGGATTTTGCGTAGTTCATCGAGTTCACTGTCAAAACCCTCTGCAATGACATTGCCATCACGCAATAGTACAGGTGGGTTTTCTACAATTGCCTGCATCAGCCGTTGATGCAGTCCATGAAAATCGCCCAGTTCTTCATTCAGGTTTTGAATGAGTGCGGATTGTTGTGCAGAAACAATGGGCTGTAAGGCATGACGCAAATAGGGAATTTGCGCACAGGCCTGACGTAGTTGTACCAAATCACGTGGGCGTGCGCTACCGAGTGCGACACGACTCAGCACACGTTCAATATCACTAATTTCTTTCAGTACCAAACGCACAGGCGACTCATGGTAACCTTGTATTAAGGCTTGAATTGCATCCAGTCTTGCATCTAACAATGCCGTGTCACGCAAAGGTTGCATCAAGGTACGACTCAGTAAACGGCTACCCATGGCAGTTTGGCAATCGTTAATCAGTTGGAATAAAGAAGTGCCGTGTTCAAATAATGGTTCAACCAACTCCAAATTACGTCGGGTCACAGGATCAAGCGCAATAAAATTGCTGCTTTGTTCTAATTGAATACTGCGAATATGTGGTAAAGCCGTTTTTTGGGTTTCTTTGGCGTAGTGTATTAACGCTGCCGCTGCTGCTTTGGCTAAGGGCAAATGATCAATACCAAAACCTGAAAGTGTCGATACAGCAAACTGATCACAAAGCGTTTTTTGCGCATTGTTTAGGTTGAAATCGACATTTGGGCGTTTGGTCACAGGGCAGTCAAGTTGCTTTTTAACCTGTTCAATAATATTCGGATCGACAATATCTTCATCGACCACAATTTCGCTTGGCATTAAACGAGAAAGTTCAATCACGAGTTGTTCAGGCAAATAATCCATTTGCTGAACTTTAAAAATCCCTGCACTTAAATCCAGCAACGCGATACCAATTTGGTTTTGCTGTAAGCATAAAGAGACCAAGTTGGAAGATTGATGACTGTTGAGCAAGGCATCATCGGTGAGCGTGCCTGGGGTGATAATCCGTACTACTCCACGCTCTACAGGACCTTTGCCTGTCACCTCGCCAATTTGCTCACAAATTACCACGGTTTCGCCTTTTTTGACCAAGCGAGCGAGATAACCTTCAGCAGCATGATATGGCACGCCCGCCATTGGAATAGGTTTGCCACTAGTTTTACCACGGTGGGTGAGGGTAATGCCTAAAAGTTTGGCAGCTTTGTGTGCATCATCAAAAAATAATTCGTAGAAATCGCCCATGCGATAGAACATTAAAGAATGTGGATGTTCCATCTTCACCCGTAAGTATTGCTGCATCATTGGAGTGTGTGAAGATAGATCAGCCATGATTTCTGTCATGTTCATGCAGTTGAAGTCCTTTAATTTGAAGCGTAATTTAAGTGTAAGTATGTGACTAGCTTATTTTACGCCATCTTAGTCAAATTAGTGAACCTGCATGTCATTGTTGCTCGCTCTCTAACGAGTCGAACATCGAGCGGTTTAAGCTTTTAAATGGATAATATTCAATTGATCTGGTGTGTTAGTGAGCACACAGCCATAAAAAATATCGCCCATAAAATCTAAACCGACAGTTTCAAAAATGATATCGCATAGCTCAAAGAGCTTAGCTGTTGAAAATGTATGATTTGCGAAGTTAAAAGTGAAAATTATTGTGTCATTTGGCTGAATTTTACTGAGTTTTTCGTGTAATTCATCGTTATAAAAAGCATCGAAATTTGATTGTTTTCTATGGATTCATTTAGAAAGTAGTGCATGTTGTAACATTATGCTTTGCATGGTCTTATTTCTAGCTAAAGCCGTACTTTGGAAAAACTTCATCACAATCAAAGTAAAAAAAGCCATCATCTTTTCAGATCATGGCAAGCTATTATTCAAACTCAAGCTATGTAGAATTTAAAAATTCAAACTATATGACACGCCCAAAATATTTTGGCTCATGCTTAAATTGGCTTCGCCACCACCAAAATCAGCGGGGATAGAGTTGTTACCTTGCACTGTTTCTTTGAGTGCGTGTGTATAAGCCACACTTACATTTTGTTGATCATCGAGTCGCCGAGTTGCACCAACACTTAAATGCTCTTGTACCACACCTGGTGCCAAAATATTTAGGAAGGTTTGATCATTTTTAACAGGCTGATCGTTATAGCTATAACCCGCACGTAAAGTCAGTTTTTCTGAGGCTTGATAAGTCGCTGAAATTTTATAGACATTGATGTCATCCCATCCAAAACCAGGACCTTGTGTTGTGCCAAATTTATTGTTTGCGAATAATTGATCCAGTTTATTGCCAACAGAATCTACATCTGAATAATTAATGCGTAAGTAATCTGTCGCGACTGATAAAGCAGGGGTAAGTTGATAATTTAAACCTACACCATAGCTTTCAGGTACGTCAAAATCACCTTGTTTGGCAAATAAACCTTCATATTTCTTAAAGCGGCTGGCATTAATTTTAGATGAATAGCTTGCACCAAGGGTCAGTTTCTCATTTGGTTTTGCAGACCAGCCAATACGTGCACCTACACCGTATGAATCGTCATTGCCACGGTCGCTAATTGCTGCATCGTTGGACGAAGCACCACCAAATACATCACCAGCAAAACCTTGTGCGCTAAAACGTTGATATAAAATATTTGCAGCCAAAGCTATAGATTGATTTTCTGCATATTTGCAAGATAAAGCAGGTGAAATAAAGGCTTGGGTTAATGAAATACCTGCGCTTCCTGTATTATCATAAACTGCATAAGGATTATTTTTATAATTGGTATTCATGCCACCATTGCCATAAACCGCAATACCCGCAGTGACTTGTTCATTCACTGGGTGAACATAACCTAGATCTGGAATTACAAAGTATTTACGGCTATTGCCATCATACTGACCATTTGCTCCATAACCATTTCCTGTAATTTCAGACTCACGATCTGGAGAGAAAATAGTTAAACCTGCATCAACACGCTTATCTAACCAGCTCAAACCCGCTGGGTTGCTTGCAATAGTCAGACTGTCCTGAAAATTGGCAATGGCTGTGCCTGCATTTCCTTGAGATTTCGCACTATATGCATGCATGAAATATCCTGTTGTTGCAAAAGCAGATGTTGAAAACAAAGGTGCGATAACAGCAATTGAGATAAAAGAAGATAGATATTTCATGAGAATATAGATCGAGTAAAAACGATATATGCGGCAGTATATTGAAAAGTTATATTCTTGTATTTGAATATAAATTCATATCTTTATTATATTTTTGAATATAGAGCTATGAAAACAGCAAGGGTATTCATTCTATATGTATATCAAAATGATGCTTCAAATCTTTTGACCAAAGAAGCTCCCTTGGGAGCTTCTTTATTGATTTACATTGCTTTAATTCATCATCATAAAGTGCTTTATGCCAAATTTTCTAACACAAATTGTGGCGATTTAATAAATAATCGAATTAATGCTTGAGCAGAACTCGAGGGTTGACGAACACCACGTTCCCAACTTTCTAAAGTTCGGGCAGAGATACACAATTTTGCCGCAAGTTCAGTTTGTGAAATATTCATTTTTTGCCGAACTTTAATGATCTGTTGTGCTAAATCCAAACAAGCCGTTTGCTCTACAGTATGATTCACATGATTATGACTGTGTTGAAGCAGATGCATAGTTATCTCCTCCTTAGGGTCGAATAAACAAGTCAATGAGTTATTAAAATAAGTATTGTCCTACAGCTGCATAAATTTGATACTGCAAAATTTACACTTTAGAGTGAAGCAAAGATGGCAACACTGTAAGAAATGATAAGAAAATTCAAGAGTCAAAGTGGGGCGGGGCACGACCTTGTGGCAGAACAAAAAGCGGCTCAGTTTGAAATAGTGTTGGTGTAAACGATGTTTTAAAAGACAAAACCCGAATTTGCGTTCGGACTAAAATTGGTCTGATTTTGTTTTCAAATAATGGTAGTGCAAAACTATAAACTAGACAGTATTCACATTCATGATCTGTATGCGCCGCATCTTCAGATGATGCATGTTCGTGTGAACTTTCAAGTCCGAATGCAACATGAGTCGCAGTTTCATGGTGTGTAGATGAATACGAAGAATGGGGTGCGGTGCGTTCTAAAAATAATGCTTGGGCAATAGTTTCACAGACAGAGGAAAAATGTTGTTTCTCTGGTAATAAAGGCTGTAGGAACACAGCGACTTGTAACAAGATTGCAAATAATCCTAGCAATCTGCCCCACATCATAAACACTGTATCAATCTTTTATTCAATTTATTCATGTAATACTATAACAAAAATGACAATGATAAATATTGAAGTATTACACGAAGTTTTAATTAATATTTAACCTAATATTGAGCGTTATTTAAGCATTCAACAGACCCTAGTATCATCTTGTAAAAGAAACTGTCGGAAAACCTGCTTCCAGCCAAGCTTGCATACCACCTTGCATTGAATAGACTTTCTCGAAACCCATTCTTTGTAAGGCTTGAGTGGCAAGTGCAGAACGCGCACCAGTACCACAAAGTAAGTAAATATCTCGTTCAGCCAGATTGGTAAGAGCACGTTCAACATCGCAATAGTGGTTTACTACAGGGTGTTGTGCAATTTTCATTTCTAACATGCCGCGTGGAAAATTCACTGCACGGTCTATTGCACAAGCCTGATGTTCTTCAGGTTCTCGTACATCAATCAAAATAATATCGGGATGTTGCAAATATTTTTCATGCAATTCTTGCACGCTAATTTCTGTAATTTCACTTTTGGCTTCAGTGATTAGTTGATCTGGTGTTTTCATTCATCCACACTCATTTATTTTGAGTTTATATAATATAATATTATATATTTAATAAGATTTTATTATTGTTAGGAAATGTGTCTGATCGAATATCGTTGTGATTTTCTATAAAAACATTTTAAATCAGGTGTTTAAATCCTAATAAAATTTAAGTCATCAATTGATCAAAAAGTCATATCTTATTCAACTATAAGGTATATACTAGATCTAACACTTTTGTTCGATTGTTCAGGGGACGTCAAATGCCTGCAAGATTTTTTGGAATTTTTCTGGGTTTAATTGCAGCGGTATTAATCATTGGTGGATTATTCATCAATATGATCAGTGGTGAAGCTACCGTCGTGGAATACTGGATTTTATTGTTGCTTCCATGTTTTGGTATTCCAATTTTGTCTGCAGTGTGCCTAAAAGAAATAGACTAAGCACAAAAGTATAAGTTTTCTTTACATTAAAATTGATAGATGATTCATCGCATTTAATTTTAATGATCCAAAAGCCCATGCGATCATGGGTTTTTGTGTTTACAGCAAAACAGTTGGTTTTGAGTTTTATTTGAATATTTGCAAAGCAGCGTTGCAGAATTGGGCTGTTCAGCAGCCTAGTCATAGTTAAATGCTATTAAAATCTAAAGACAATATTTAAGTTTAATAACATGTAAGCATTCCATTATCAGGTATTGCCAATCAATGTTCATTTTGGCGTAGGTCATCTGCAAAAAATTCAAGAGATTTTACGATCTTATACCTATAGGCGTATTTTAACTATTGCCACTGCAGGGCAAAAAGCCGCAGGCGAGCGTTTATTGGCACTAATCCAAGACATGGCTGTAGCGGTCTATCCTCATGCGGTGATGCATGTGCCAAAAGAAGTTGCCGATCAAGCCATTCAAGATGTGCAGCGTTTAAAGGTCGATTGCTGTTTGGCACTCGGCGGTGCTCTGCGATTGGTTTAGCCAAAGCAATTGCTTTAGAAACCCATTTACCGATTATTGCAATTCCGACCACTTATGCAGGTAGTGAAATGACTGCGGTGTATGGCATCACCGAAAACCAGCTGAAAACCACAGGCAAAGCAGCTCAAGTTTTGCCTAAAGTAGTGATTTATGATCCTGAATTGACACTCAACTTACCCACTGAAATTTCGGTATGTTCGGGTATGAATGCGATGGCACATGCAGTTGCGGCATTATATGCACAGGATAAAAATCCCATTGTAAGTTTAATGGCGCTAGAGGCGATTACTCAACTGGCACAGGCTTTACCTGAAATTGTGCAAGCGCCTCATAATATGCAGGCACGTGAACATGCTTTATATGGCGCATGGTTGGCAGGTGTGTGTTTGGGTTCGGTGGGTATGGCAATTCATCATAAAATTTGCCATAGCTTGGGCGGACGCTATCAGTTACCACATGCGCAAACCCACGCCATTGTGTTGGCGTATTCAGTGCATTACAACCGACATGCAGATATTGCTGCAATGAATCAACTGGCAGCGGCTTTAAATGTGTCAGATCGGGAACAGTTAGGCTTGGCGATTTATCAGCTTAACCAAAAATTGAATATTCCAATGGCACTTAAAGATTTAGGATTACCCGAAACAGCACCTGCCCAAGTGGCACGTATTATCTGTGATAGTCCATATTATAATCCACGTGAATATGACTATGCCGAATTAGAGGCTTTATTGACCAAAGCCTATTGGGGACAAGCACCGCTATAATGCTGCTAAAAAATAGCATGATAGATAAAAAACCGAAGCCACTTAGACTTCGGTTTTTTATTTGCCGTGACGGATTACGGTTTATACAAGCCTAAATCTTGCAAATGTAATCTAAGAATACGTCGCAGTTCCAATACAGCTTCTGGCGTTTCCTGAATGGAATGTCCGCCTTTAATAATTTTTTCTGAAACAGCGCCATCTAAGTGGGCACTGTTGTAATGCACCACATCGTCATTCATTAACAGATGCTCAGTGCTGTCGGTATTATTGCCAATAATACTGTGATATTTAAATCCTTTGACAGGCAAAATATCTTCAGTTAATTCCGTAAATTTGGAATTTTTACTTAAATCACTCGGTCCATTTTGAATGACGCCATGCCCAATTTCTTTGGTTATATTTTTTAAATCGACTTCATGTTGCTGCAAGGTATCCGCAAACGCGCTTAAAAATGCAGTCGGTAAGCGAATGACTTTACGTGCTGCAAGGGTGAACCAGCGGTCTGCAAACTCTGTACCTTTATGCGGTGCAGCCAAGAATATTGCACGGTTAAAATTGGTGATGGGTTTAAGGCGCAAACGTGCTTGCAACAAAGGATCAGATTTAAAGCGTTCCAGACGTCGGTTTTTAAGCATTTGCATGGCAGGTTGAGTTAAATCAGTATCGCTGACCAACAAACGTGCCAAAATACCACCCATGCTGTGTCCAATTACTACAGCATCTTTTTTGGCTGCAGCAGAAGGACTGACCTGTTTAAAGCCTTGTTGAAGCAAGGCATAAATTTGGAAACGGCTTTCTAAAATTGGCATATTGGTCGAGTAAAACACTTGCCAGACTTGAAAGTTTTCCCGCAATACAGGATCGCCCATAATATCGTTGGTTAAGCGAATCCACGCTTCGGGGCTACTGGCCAAACCATGAATGAGGACAATGACTTTTTTATTCGGATTATACGGCTCAAGTAAGTACAAATGCGGCATACTGAGTCGTTCTTCACGATCAATTAAGGATAAATAAGCCGATTTACCTAAATTATTTTGCGCTAACCACAAGCCATAAGGTGCAGAAAAGTTAGCTGCAAGCGGGTAGTTCTTTTGTGCAATTTGGGCAGATTCATATTTATACGGATCATAAGCCTTGAGCTTAAAATGCGGCCGATTCAAAATATCTTCAATGGAATTGGCGCTATGTGGTTCTGCAGTGATTGTCGCGGCTAAATAGCGAGCTTGGTGAATATTTGGATTTTTTCCTGCAGGATAATCATATTTTAGCGGATCAATAATATATTTGCTTTTGCTCAGATCATCGTTTGGATTTTCAGGTAGTACCACTAGAAATTCAGACCCAAAACCATCACGGCGCGTGACCGAGCGCAAACCCGAAAAGTTCAGGTTATAGGTTGACATCAACTGCTGAATTTTCTGCTGTTTCAACTGTGGGTAGTAATCAAAATCAATGTCATAAATACTGTTGCCAACACGAATTTGTTGTTGTAATTCATCGTGTTTATAGCGCAGCGCATAGCTGCTGACCAATTTGGCAATCGCCTGATTATAAAAATCCCGAATTTGGACTTGTCTGTTATCAAAAAGACGGTCTTGCGGCGCACGTTTGGTTTTAAACATGTAGGCGTAACTATAACGAATACTTTGATCGAGCATGTGCAATTGCTGATCTAAACATTGTTCATAATTGGCCTGATGAATTTTTTGTTGTTCTTCCGATCTTTTACTGTTCAGAATACTGATTTTACAGGACGATGAATTTTCCAGTTCAATCGCTTTCGCTAAATATAATTCACTGGCGGTTGAGAGCAGTTGTTCATCCTGAATTTGTGGGATTTGCTTGAGTGCACTCACACATTCTTCAGGTTTTTCGGCACAAATATTGGCTTCACGCCCTGTCATCGACAAGACATTTAAACTGGCTTCACTGAGCTTTTTGCGCGATAAAATACTATCACGTTCATTGGCAATACTAACTTTTAACGCCTGATTTTTAACACTGACCACCTGACAACCAGACAGCAGTGTTGTACTGAGCAATGCAGCAATCACAATTTTATTCATGGAAAGTCTGGCTTAATTTTTTAAGATTTTTTTCCATCATACGTTTTTTTAAAGCTTTTTCAATTGCGTAGAAAGCAAAATAGACCGTCGAAACGGTCTATTTTTAGGTATTTTTGTATCGATTTTTTATTAAGTGCGTGGTGCGATCACTTGCCACACATTCCAGCGACCTTGCTTTTCAATTTCAGCAATCAAACGGTCAGCCACTTCGGCTTCTTGCGGGTATTTGATTTTATAGTTTTTCAAAGTTTGTACTGCATTTTTCTTTTGTTCCATGGCAATATAATTGTTTGCCGCAGACAAATAAGCTTCCTGCACACCTGCTTTCATGGCTTTGTCTAAATAAGGAATGGCTTCACGATGACCGCCACCTTCAGACAGACCGAAACCAAACCAGAAATTCGCTTCGGCATCTTCCTGATTAATTTTTAAGATACGTTGCGCATAGTTAAGTGAGCGTGTGGTGTAAACAGAGCCTAAGTCTAGGTTACGTGCCATAACACTGGCTTTAAATGCACGCATCAAAATATCAAAAGAGGCATTTTCATTGGCTGCCAAAGTGTCTAATTGTTGAGTCACTTCTTTGAGCTTTGCCTCGAAACCACGACGTTCCTGACGTTCGCTAAAACGTGGTGGATAGTGACGTGCTTTGCCTTCGACCAATTGTAAGAAGTCATCAATTTCGGTGATGTCAATTTCGTTTTCACCTGCCAAAACTGCAAACTTCAAGCTACGGGCATTGTTATTGACCGTAGGTACAATCAATTTGTTTTGATCTAAGGTAATGCTTTTGCTTGGATCATTTGGGTTAGTAACCACCATTTTAGTCACAGGCTGTGCTGCTGCTTTTTGTAGGTTAATTTCAAATGGTGGTGGGGCATCATAATTAAATGGATTTAAGGCATAGAATGGTGCACTTAATTCAGGTTCGGTAAATACGATAGGTGGTTTTACTTCTTGTTTTGGTGGTGCAACACAGGCGCTAACGAGCGTTGCGGCTAGAATACTGAGTGCCAAAGGCTTAAGGGTCATGGTGTTCTTCCGTTCAATTTATTTTAAAAGTGAGAGGTGATTGTGTCGGATTAAAATATTGCATGTCGGTCAGTCTAAGAAATCTGTTCCGAACATGCAATACAATTGAGGGGGCTTAGTTACACAGTGATACGAAGTTTTTTTAAGTATGTAGGATTGATCAAATAAACAGCCCTATTTACTTTGTGCTTCACACTCACGTCTAACATCTTCAATTATTTTTAATTCTTCTGCACTATAAGGTTGTTCATTTTGCTGTGGGTTTTTAAAGCTTGGGTCAAGTAAAGAGAGACGCTGACATAATAAATTCATACGTTTTTCATTTTGTTCCAAGCGATCTAGTAATACTCGCATGCCGTCCAATACTGGGTCAGATTGGTCCTGCGTTGCTGCATAAGGTTGGAAACCAATACTGGCAGCATAATCACGACGACGTGCTTCCTGATCATCGGCAGGTTTATTTTTCATAATAAAGCGCGCAGGGTTACCCACAGCAGTTGCGCCTTCAGGTACTTCTTTGGTCACAACCGCATTAGAGCCAACTTTGGCATTTTTATGTACGGTGAATGGGCCTAGAATTTTCGCGCCTGCACCGACTACTACGCCATCTTCCAAAGTTGGATGACGTTTGCCTTTATTCCACGTTGTGCCGCCTAAAGTCACGCCATGATATAAGGTGACATCATCACCAATTTCAGCAGTTTCACCAATCACCACGCCCATGCCATGGTCAATAAAAAAGCGACGACCAATTTTTGCACCGGGATGAATTTCAATTCCTGTAGCAAAACGGCTAAATGACGAGAGTAGACGTGCCGACCCCTTGCAGTCTTTGTTCCATAATTCATGCGCCACACGATGCATAATTAAAGCGTGAATTCCTGGATAAGTGGTTAAGACTTCAAGTGTATTTCGAGCAGCAGGATCGCGCGCGAAGACAGCTTGAATGTCTTCTTTGAGCTGTTTAAGCATTAGTTTGATCCTCGTCCTGTGTTGATGTAGATTTTTTCCATGAACCGTTATTCATTGCTTGTACGCGGCTAAAAATACCGCGAAGTAAATGGTATTCCATACGATCTAATTGTATACGTCCGAAAAGCCGACGCAAGCGCAAAGGCAATAATCGTGGATTTTTTGGATCCATAAATTCAATTTCTGCCAGCATTTTTTCTAAATGTGGATAGAACTGTTGCATTTGTTCATGGTTGACCAAAGGTTCATCCCATTGCATCGCTTCAGAATCTGTCACTTGCATCGTCGCTGCAGGATCGGCAATTTTTCCGACAATATCGATGGCAGCCATACGCATTTCATAGCAAATCACTTGAATGGCTTGAGCAACATTGAGCACACCATATTCTTCATTGACAGGAATCGTCACGTGATAATTCGCCAAAGCCAGCTCTTCATTGGTTAAACCACGATCTTCACGTCCAAAAATAATGGCAACATTTTGCCCATGCTGTGCCACAGCATTTAACGACTTTTCTGCCGCAGGGCGTGCATCTAAGAGTGGCCAAGGAATAGTACGACTACGTGCACTGGTGCCAAAGACCAAATGGCAGTCGGCAATTGCATCTTCGAGCTGTTCAACCACTTCAATCTGTTCAATTAAATCGGTTGCACCTGCCGCCAAAGCATCAATATCTGGATGCGGATAGGTTTTTGGATCAACCAAAACCAATTTACATAGCCCCATGGTTTTCATGGCGCGTAAGGCGCTACCGATGTTGGCAGGCAGGGTGGTATTCACCATGACAATACGCACGTGGGAGAGGTGTGCGGCAACAGCTGCATTGTCGGTTTGACTCATAACAAATCCAGATGGGTTAAATTTTTAATTAAGAATATTGATCAACTTCGGTATGGTATAAATCCATAGCATCATCCATGCTCATATCAGCAGGTGGTGGAGCAATCGATGCAGGTTTCGCCACATCGACAGCTTTCGCGGCTTTGGATTTCACTTGATATTCGATATGCA
This sequence comes from Acinetobacter sp. YH12136, assembly GCF_013418545.1. Classification (NCBI taxonomy): domain Bacteria; kingdom Pseudomonadati; phylum Pseudomonadota; class Gammaproteobacteria; order Moraxellales; family Moraxellaceae; genus Acinetobacter; species Acinetobacter sp. YH12136. The sequence continues at coordinate 67,608 of NZ_VPBV01000002.1, read as the reverse complement.
GGCTTTCTTTACCAAAATAGTCACGCAATTTGACCAAGGCTTCATCTAAGGGTGCGATTTTCCACTGAATGCCCAAATGTAATTCTGCAGTGGCATAAGCATAGTCAAGGTGCAATAAAACAGGAATATGCGTGCATAAATCCACATTACAATAAGGCAGCAACATATTTTGTAAGTCTTGACTCAAGGTCTTGCTTAAATGTTCTGCATGCAAGTGAATTTGAATACTATTGGCGCGTTTTTGACGAATTTCATTCAAGCTAAACGCTTTGGTTAAGCGTCCCATTGGGCGGTCAAAACCTTCACGTTCGTAAATTTCGCCTTCAATCACCACCACTTTTTCAGTTTGTACAATATCTTTAAAGCGTTGGAAGCGCTCATGGTTGGCAGATACTTCAATACGTGCCGTACCATCATCTAAAGTGACCACCATCCGATTTGGGAAGTTGGCGACATCCACCACCAAGCCTGCAAAGACGGTGGTCACGCCACGACGGGTTGGCGTCAGTTCATTAATTTTACTTGGAATAAAGGCTTTTAATTCATTGCGATAGACATCAATCGGGTGACCAGTGAGGTAAAGTCCAAGTGTGTCTTTTTCACCTTTAAGTCGGACTTCATCTGACCATGGTTTTACAGGTTTGGCAGGCTTACGTTGTACTTCTTCAACTTCACCAAATAAATCCATGATGCCTGTTTCACGGTTGGAACGTGCTTGTTCCGCCGCTTGTACCGCTTCTGGCAATTGTGCCATTAAACTTGAGCGTTCGATGCCTAAACAGTCTAATGCACCCGCACGAATTAAGGCTTCAAGGGTTCGTTTGTTGATTTTTTTCAAATCAATACGATGACAGAAGTCAAATAAATCGCGGTATGGACCTTCTTTTTGGCGAGAATCAATCACCGATTGCATGGCTTGTTCGCCCACGCCTTTAATTGCGCCAAGTCCGTAGACAATGGTGCGTTCATCGCTGGCGTGGAAATGATACAAAGACATATTTACCGAAGGTGGTAAAACTTCCAGACCATTGTGGCGACAGTCATCAATCAGGAACACCACGTTATCGGTGTTTTGCATTTCCGACGACATTACCGCAGCCAAGAATTCGGCAGGGTAATGTGCTTTCAGCCATGCCGTCTGATAGGCAACGAGGGCATAAGCAGCCGCGTGGGATTTGTTAAAACCGTAGCCTGCGAACTTTTCCATATAGTCGAAAATATGGTTGGCTGTGGCGGCATCAATGTCTTTTTTCGCAGCACCTTCAATAAAGATTTGGCGCTGTTTCACCATTTCTTCAGGTTTTTTCTTACCCATAGCACGACGTAGTAAGTCCGCACCACCGAGGGTATAGCCTGCACAATACTGTGCCGCCTGCATTACCTGTTCCTGATAAACCATAATGCCGTAGGTTGGTTCAAGCACACCTTCTAGCAAAGGATGCAGATACTCAAACTCGCCACCGTGCATACGGTGAATAAAGTCTGGAATGAGATCCATCGGGCCAGGACGATACAAGGACACGAAGGCAATAATTTCCTCAAATTTGCTTGGGCGTGCTTCTTTCAGCATCTTTTTCATGCCCACGGATTCAAACTGGAATACCGCTGTGGTGTTGGCATTGGCAAAGACTAAATAGGCATCTTTATCGTCCAATGGAATATGGGCAATATCTAGCGGTGTATCGGCTTGGATGCGTTTATTGATATTTTGTACTGCATCTTCAATAACCGTCAGGTTACGTAAACCCAAGAAGTCAAATTTGACCAAACCTGCCGATTCAACATCGTCTTTATCGTATTGTGCAACACGGGCGGTTCCATCAGCATCGCACATAACCGCAGAAAAGTCGGTGATTTTGGTTGGTGCAATGACCACACCACCTGCGTGTTTGCCTGTGTTGCGGGTAATGCCTTCAAGTTTTAAAGCCATTTCCCAAATTTCTGAAGCATCGTCATAGTCTGGGTTAGATGGATTGGTCACCACATCTTTCAGCTGTGGTTCGGCTTCAATTGATTCTTCCAAACTAAGCCCTAAAGGTTTAGTTGGAATCAGTTTAGAAATACGGTCTGCCAAACCATAAGACTTGCCCAAAACCCGTGCGACATCTCGAATCGCACCTTTGGCGGCCATAGTACCGAAAGTGGCAATTTGTGATACCGCATCACGTCCATAGGTGCGTGCCACATAATCAATGACTTTATCGCGTCCTGCAATACAGAAATCGACGTCAAAGTCGGGCATGGATACACGTTCTGGGTTTAAGAAACGTTCAAAGAGTAGTTCATAACGCAATGGGTCTAAGTCGGTAATTTTTAAGCTATAAGCGACCAATGAGCCTGCGCCTGAACCACGACCCGGCCCAACAGGTACGCCATTATTTTTAGACCATTGAATAAAGTCCATGACGATGAGGAAGTAACCCGGGAAGCCCATCGAGTTAATAATATTAATTTCGTATTCAATTCGTTCATCATAAGGTTTGCGAATTTCTGCCCAGTCTTCATCGCGCTGTGTGACAGGATAGAGCACATTTAGACGTTCTTCTAAACCTTGTTTGGATAGGTGCGCGAAGTAGGTATCAATGGTGTGTCCTTCTGGAATTGGATAATCTGGAAGGAAATATTTACCCAATTGCAGCGTGACGTTACAGCGTTTGGCAATGTGATAGCTGTTTTCAATAGCACTTGGAATGTCGGAAAATAATTCCGTCATTTCTGCAGTAGTTTTAAAATATTGCTCAGGACTATACGTTTTAGGACGACGGTTATCCCCTAAAACATAACCATCGGCAATACAAACTCGCGCTTCGTGCGCTTCATAATCTTCACGGCGGACAAAGTGCACATCATTATGTGCCACCACGCCAATATTATATTTTTTAGCTAATTTAACCGCTTCGGCAATAAAAGCATCTTCATCGGGACGATCTGTACGGGTCAGTGCCAAATAAACCCGATTACCAAATTTTTCGATCCATTCTTCTAGCAACGGTTCGGCTTTTTGTGGATTGGACGTGATCAGCATTTTGCCGACATCACTTTGAATGCCGAGTAACAGAATTAGGTCATCGGCTTGTTCTAAAATCCATGCTTTATTGACGCAAGGGATATTGAGTTGCTGACCTTCAATATAGCCACGCGACACCAGTTCGGTCAGATTGCGCCAGCCGTGATTGTTCATCGACAATAGCGTCACACGATGATCGGCATCATTTAAACGCAGCACTGAACCTAAAATCGGTTTGATGCCTTGCCCCAAACATTTGCCATAAAATTTTACGGCAGCGTGTAGGTTAGAGAGATCGGTCAATGCCAAAGCAGGCATTTCTTCATTGACTGCAGCTTTAATCAAGTCAGGTATGCGTACAATCGACTCGGTAATCGAAAATTCTGTATGTATACCTAAATGAACAAAGCGCATGAATCAGTCCCTTAAAAAATCACGGGTTAGTTTAGCATGCTCTGTTCAAGACAAAACATGCTGCAAAGTTTTTCCTACGGTTTTCGATGATCTTGACCGTATATCAAAATTTCAGTTTTTTGGATGTTGATATGGCGTGAATCACGTATGCATGGAGAAGGAGTGTGGTTTTAACCCCTTACACACTCATACGAGTAGCAAGGAGTTAAATGGTGAATCTATTTCTGATGTGTAGATGAAAGATTTATCTGAGTTTAGATAACCAATCGCCTAAACTTTGCACCAATTGCACTAAAATTAATAAGACCACCACGGTTAGCATCACGACACTACTATCAAAGCGTTGATAACCATAAGAAATAGCAAGGTCACCAATGCCGCCTGCACCGACTGCGCCTGCCATAGCAGTTGCGCCAATTAAGCTAATGGTGGCTGTGGTTAGGTTCAAAATGAGTGAGCTACGTGCTTCAGGTAAAATAAATTTGAAGATAATCTGTAAGGGTGTAGCACCCATTGCCTGTGCAGATTCGACAATCCCTTCATTGACTTCAAGCAGTGAAGTTTCTACCAAACGACCAATATACGGGCCGACATAAATGGTCAGTGGAACAATGGCTGCCCAAGTTCCGATGGATGTACCCACTAACAATTTAGTCAGCGGAATCACCGCAATCAATAAAATAATAAAGGGTAGGGAGCGCAGTGCGTTTACAATCGGGTTAAGCCCGTGATAAATCACACGGTTTGGCAAAATACCTGTCGGACGAGTCACTACAAGGGTAATGCCCTGAATAAAGCCCCAGATACAACCAAACAACATGGCAAAGAACACCATGTGAAAGGTTTCTTGTAAGGCTGTAACAAACTGGTCAATAGATAAAGAGCTTTTCCAGAAAGGCGCAGTTACTGAGGTTAGCCACTGTACAATTAAATCTCTCATGCTTGTACTCCTGACTGTTCAACTTCAACACCATTGGCTTGCAGAAATTCAAGTGCTTGTTGAATGACGCTTGCATCACCGAGTAATTGAATGAACATTTGCCCAATCACAGCACCATCAATTTCGGTCATATTGGCAAATAAAATATTCAGGCTAATATCAAACTGTTTAATGATAGCTTGAATCACGGTTTCCTGAGCCGATTTACCTAAAAATTTCAGACAATAAATGCTGTGCTGATTTTGATTTTCCAGATTATTCAAAATATTGATAGGCAATTGTTGCTGCAACACAGTTTGAATGAAGCTTTTAGTGGTCGGGTGTTGCGGCTGACTAAAAATTTCCAAGGTTGAACCTGTTTCAATCACTTTGCCTTGTTCCATCACTGCAACATAATCACAAACCGATTCAATCACATCCATTTCATGCGTCACCATTACAATGGTAATGCCTTGTTCACGGTTAATTTTTTTCAGTAATTCCAGTACAGATTTGGTAGTCTGCGGATCAAGTGCCGAAGTCGCTTCATCGCAGAGTAAAATTTTAGGATGATTGGCTAGCGCACGCGCAATACCGACACGTTGTTTTTGTCCGCCTGAAAGTTCATCAGGATAGGCATCTTTTTTATGTTTTAAATCAATAAACTCAAGTAATTCATTTAAACGTTTTTCACGTTTGGCTTTGTTCCAGCCTAACAGTTTCATCGGCATTTCAATATTGGCAGCCACAGTTTTGGTCTGCAATAAATTGAAGTGCTGAAAAATCATTCCAATATGGGCACGTTCTTGACGCAATTCACGGGCATTGAGTGCAGTAAAATCTTTTTGATGAATGATGACTTGCCCAGCATTTGGACGCTCCAACAAATTGATCAAGCGGATTAACGTACTTTTACCTGCACCACTATAGCCAATAATGCCAAAAATACTGCCTGTTGGAATTTGTAGATTAATTTGATCCAACGCACGCAGTGTTTGACCTTTGAGCTGATAGTGCTTTGAAATGTTTTTAAATTCAATCATATCGTCAAGAAATGTCCATAAATGAAAAAACAGGCAAAGTTCGCTTTGCCTGTTTTGTTTAACGCATTATATTACTATTTTGCTGCTTCAGTGAAATAGCTGACAGGTTTATTTACCGCAACTTTTGTTCCGCCAAAGTGCTGATCAATATATTGCTTCACCGCTTCGGTATGATACAACGCACCTACTTTTTGCAAGATTGGGTCATTTTGACGATCTGCAGCAGTCGCGAGAATATTGACATTCATTTTTGTACTTTGGTCAATTGGTTCGTAATAAATTGAATCTTTCAGTACGTTCAAACCACCTTCCATTGCAAGGGTGTTGCCCAAGACAATTGCATCGACTTCATCTTTTACACGTACAGCCGTTGCCATTTGAATTGGTTTGATTTGAATTTGCTTAGCATTTTCTACGATGTCTGCAGGCGTGCCTTGAACATTGTCAAAACCATCTTTCAGTTTAACCAAACCAGCCGATTGAAGTAATAACAGTGCACGTGATTCATTGGCACCATCATTTGGAATAGCAATGGTTGCACCTGTTTTGAACTCATCCAACTTTTTCACTTTGCTTGAGTAAATACCCATTGGCTCTAAGTAAGTTGTCGCTACTGGTGCAATTTGATCTTTATTGTTGGCATTAAATGCCACCATATAGGCATAAGATTGGAATGCGTTAAGATCAATTTCTTTATTTGCTACCGCCGTGTTCATTGACACGTAATCGGTGAAGTTTTTCACTTCAAGTTGAATACCTGCTGCTTTGGTTTCAGGTAAGTCGGCAATAAAACGCCAAATATCTGCATCTGAACCAGTCGATGCCATAGTGACAGTGTGTAGAGCAGAAGAATCTTTTTGTGCCGCGTCAGTCGCAGGCGCTTCTTGTTTGCCACAGCCAGCCAAGCCAACTGAAAGACCAAGTACAAGACCAAGGAGCTTTTTCATGAATATATCCCGAGCAAGTTTAAGCAGTGCCTAAAGTTGCCAATGATTGAGAAGAATCAAATCAGCACGATGGATGGAATCGCATGATGATGATTTTGTATGTTTCTCAAATATGTTGTAGGTATTGTTTGAGTACTGAAAAAGTCAGCCCACAGCTCAATCAATAATTTTGAGATGGATGGGCAATTCACTTTTTCAAAAGATGCACCATCATAACAATAAAAAATAATTCTATATAGTGCTGTGTATGTTATGCATATCACTGTTTTACAACAGAAAGCGAATAAGTCAAAATAAGTTCTTATAAATAAATATATTCTGTAAAGATTAAGGATTTGAACAAGTGTTTAAATATTTAGGTGCTTTAAAATTTATTCTGCAATCGATAGTAAAAAACGAGATATGAAATTGTCGGTATGAAATCGGCTTAGTTACAAGAATCAGAACATGGCTGTAAATACATAAAAGAAGTTATGAATGATTTTTCCAACGATAATATATCGCCCATATATAAGGCAAACAGAGTAACAATGAACCTATCCCTATAAAAACATAAGCCAAATATATTAATCCTGCAAAAATAAAAAGTATTTGCAATGTAAACTCAACGAATATTGAAATTAAAAATTCTTTGAAGCTTTTTATTTTTTGCATGTTTATTGATCTAAAGTATTTTATAAACGTAGATTACCACAATGTACATGAGTTACAACCTGATAAACAAAAAGCTCGTACAGTGACGAGCTTTTTTATGGACTTAAATTTTTAGGCTAAACTAAAAATTTTAAGCATTTTCACGAGCAATGGCACGATAGCCAATATCTTTACGATATTGCACACCATCAAAGGTAACTTTTTCGCACAGTTCAAGGGCTTTAGCTTGCGCTTCGCCAATGGTATTACCGAGCGCAGTTACACACAGTACACGACCACCATTGGTCACAATCTCACCATCGGCATTGCTTGCTGTACCTGCGTGGAATACTTTCGCATCTGCCATTTGTGTTTCTAAACCAGAAATCACATCACCTTTGCCTGAAGTTTCAGGGTAACCCGCAGTCGCCAATACAATCCCGACAGTTTTGCGTTCATCCCAGTCTGCTTCGGCAGGTAAGTTGCCAGCAATACCTGCTTCAACCAAATCTACCAAAGATGACTTTAAGCGCATCATAATTGGTTGTGTTTCTGGGTCACCAAAACGGCAGTTAAACTCGATCACTTTTGGTTGACCTTTGTCGTCAATCATTAAGCCAGCGTATAAGAAACCTGTATAAACATGACCGTCTTTTTTCATACCTTCAACAGTAGGACGCATCACTTCATTCATGGTTTTTTCAAATACGTCTGCAGTCACGACAGGGGCAGGAGAGTATGCACCCATACCACCAGTATTTGGACCTTGGTCGCCTTCAAAAATACGCTTGTGGTCTTGTGAAGTTGCCATAGGAAGGATGTTGTCGCCATCAATCATACAAATGAAAGAAGCTTCTTCACCGGCAAGGAATTCTTCAATAACTACACGCGAACCCGCATCACCAAATTTGTTGCCTGCTAGCATGTCATCAATTGCATCAAATGCTTCTTGATTGGTCATCGCCACGATCACGCCTTTACCTGCAGCAAGACCGTCCGCCTTGATCACGATTGGAGCACCATTTTTTTCAACAAATGCTTTTGCCGCATCAACTTCGGTGAATACGTCATAGAATGCAGTTGGAATGTTGTGACGTTTTAAAAAGTGCTTGGCAAAGGCTTTAGAACCTTCAAGCTGCGCAGCAAACTGGGTTGGGCCCCAAATTTTTAAACCCGCTTCACGGCAGGCATCTACCACACCATTGACCAGTGGTGCTTCAGGACCAACAATGATTAAATCAACTGCATTATTTTTGGCAAAGTCGATGATTGCAGGGTTATTTTGAATATCTAACGCTACATTTTCGCATTTGTTTTCTGTTGCAGTACCCGCATTACCCGGTGCAACAAAGACTTTAGCGACTTTGTCATCTTGTGCGATTTTCCATGCTAACGCATGTTCACGACCGCCGCTACCTAAAACCAAAATGTTCATCTAAAAATCCCTCAAAGAATAAAATCCCCCTAGCGAAGTTATGCTTTTCACCCTTGAAAAGGAAGGGGATTGTGTATAAAACACAGTTCCCTTACGTGAAAAGTCCCCCTTTTATAAAAAAGGGAGATTTCGGAGGATTATTAAATACGACTTCTAATTAATGAGTTTAATTAGTGACGGAAATGACGCATGCCAGTGAAGACCATTGCAATACCAGCTTCATCTGCTGCTGCAATCGTTTCTTCATCACGCATAGAACCACCCGGTTGAATAATGCATTTGATACCAGCTTTAGCTGCGTTATCAATACCATCACGGAATGGGAAGAATGCGTCAGATGCCATTACTGCACCTTCAACCACTAAACCTGCATGTTCTGCTTTAATGGCAGCAATACGAGCAGAGTTTACACGGCTCATTTGACCTGCACCAACACCAATGGTCTGACGGTTTTTTGCATAAACAATTGCGTTCGATTTTACGTATTTCGCAACTTTCCAAGCAAAGATCATGTCGTCAATTTCTTGTTCAGTTGGTGCACGTTTGGTCACAACTTTTAAGTCATCTTTAGTGATCATGTCCAAGTCTTGATCTTGAACCAATAAACCGCCGTTGACACGTTTGTAATCCATTTGTGGAGCGCGTGCATCAATCGCAGGAAGTTCGCCACATACCAGTACACGTACGTTTTTCTTCGCGCCAGTCACTTCAAGTACGCCATCAGCAATGCTTGGTGCAATGATCACTTCAACGAATTGACGGTCTACAATCGCTTGTGCAGTCGCAACGTCTAACTCACGGTTAAACGCAATGATGCCACCAAATGCAGATTCAGGGTCAGTTGCATAAGCAAGGTCATAAGCCGCTTGAATACCGTCTAAAGATACAGCAACACCACATGGGTTCGCGTGTTTTACGATCACACAAGCAGGTTTTGCAAATGATTTCACACATTCAAGTGCGGCATCAGTATCTGCAATGTTGTTATAAGATAATTCTTTACCTTGAAGCTGTTTCGCTGTAGAAACAGAAGCTTCAGTTGCAGCAGGGTCTACATAGAACGCTGCAGATTGATGCGGGTTTTCGCCGTAACGTAAATCTTGCGCTTTGTTCAATTGTGTATTGAATGTACGTGCAAATTGGTCAGCAGTACCTTCTTCTTTACCTACACGTGCACCTAAGTAAGAGGCGATCATGCCGTCATATTGTGCAGTGTGTTCAAATGCTTTCACTGCCAAATCAAAACGAGTTTCGTAAGACAATGCACCGTTGCTTTTCATTTCTGCAATAACAGTCGCATAGTCAGAAGCATTTACTACAATACCTACAGAAGCATGGTTTTTCGCTGCAGCGCGAACCATAGTAGGGCCACCAATGTCGATGTTCTCAATCGCATCTGCAAGTGAACAATTTGGTTTTGCAACAGTCGCAGCAAATGGATAAAGGTTAACAACAACCAAGTCGATGGCATCAATATTGTGTTCTGCCATGACTGCTTCGTCTAGACCACGACGAGCCAAGATACCGCCATGAATTTTTGGGTGTAACGTTTTTACACGACCATCCATCATTTCAGGGAAACCAGTATGCTCTGATACTTCTACGACAGCAATATTGTTGTCTTTAAGCAACTTATAAGTACCGCCAGTAGATAAAATTTCTACCCCAAGAGCAGCAAGGTCTTGTGCAAATTCAACAATACCTGTTTTGTCAGAAACAGAGATTAAAGCGCGTTTAATAGTCATGATCTTCGTCACAGTTTTCAATTACAGATTAAAACAAACTAGCAAAATGCAGGTAAAAAAAATGCCTGCGGAGGTCGCAAGCATTTTATCACTTATTCACTCATTAAACCGTGAGCTTTTAACTTTTTACGTAAAGTACCACGGTTTAGTCCAAGAATTTCAGCAGCGCGTGTTTGGTTACCGCGAGTGTATTCAAGAACAACAGATAAAAGAGGTTTCTCCATTTCTGCTAACACCATGTCATACACTTGTGAAGGTTGTTCACCTTGTAGTTGTGCAAAATAATGGCGAACTGCGCGATCTACGTGAATACGTAAAGCAACATCAGATTGTGCAGTAAAAATAGGAGATTTGCTATTCATGCGAATTAATCCGAAAATCAGATATCACTGGGATAAAGTGATATATCAATGTGGTCTATAAATTAAATGAACTCCGTTTTAGATCCTAAAACGGGAAGTTCTAAAACTGGAACATTTAGCTTGCCACAACTCTAGGCATTGGTCGAAATTTAAGCGTAACAATACATTAATAATTGTTACAGACCAAAATCAAAACAAAAAATCTACTCTGTACGCGATATATAAAAATAAAGCGCATTAGACAGATCTATATTTGTTGTGAATCTTGCGAGGAGTTTGCAGCACAAAGCTTTCGTGGCGCGTATGATACCATTGTATGAGAAAAAGTGAGCAAGAAAACTGCAATTTTTTTAATTTTTTTCGCTATTTTTTCACTATTTTTTTGTGAATTAAGGCTTGATAATTTCTAAAGTATAGGCATCGAAGTCGTTTCGTGATATTGGAACTAAAATGTCAAACTTAAATGGACTGTTTTTAGGAATACGTTGAATGCTCGAAAGACTTTCGACCAAATACTCCTGTGGGGAATAGATGTAAGTCGATAATGTTTGTTGTTTTTCTTTTAAAGTGACTTTGATATTAGGCAAAGCCAAGCTTTTATCATAGTAATTGATCAGCTCACCCGTAAATTGTGTATTCATACGATCTACACGTTTAACCTTCACGCGATTTGCTGAAATTAAGCTATAGCGTTCTTCTAAACTGCTACAGTTAAAAAATTGACAGACTTGGGTAAACACAGAATTCAGTGCAGGGCTGCTGTTTAAAAACTTTGGGTTAAACCACAAAATTTGGAAGATCAACAAGCCAATCAATAAAAGATTAATAATTCCCCAAAGTAAGTAGTAACCATTGCCATGCTTTTTTTCACTTTCAAGATCAGGCGCAGACAACTTCATGGCAGGAATGTTGCCAATCGGTTCAGTACTGAAATAATTGAGGTTATTCAGATAGGTTTTCAGATCAATATTGGAATGTTCAACTTTACGCTGAAAAATATCTAAAATATGTTGCGGTTGCGCAAGTTCAGCAGTTGCCTGCATAAAACTGCGGTTTTGAATGTGATGTAATTGTGATGTGACTGAGTTTTTATTTTGAGGAAAGGCAAATACCAAATGCGAAAGAGCATTAAAGGTATTGTCGCATTTAGGACAACAAACCATCCCTTGCGCAACGGTCAGCTGCGCAACGGATACTTTATAAACAGTTTGGCATTCAGGGCACTTGGTTTGCTTGTCACTCATAACTCAAAAATTACAGTTAGTGGGGATGGCGTTTCCCAGAAATTCGACACCAGTTTTCTTCACGTTTTTCGACTTGTACTATATCAAAAAATTCAGAATAAACACTAGAAACTTCAGCAACTTGCTCTTCAATTACACCTGCAAGTGCGAACTCGCCCTCAGATTTAATTAAAGTTGCAAACTCTGGCGCAAGCATCATCAATGGGCCTGCCAAAATATTGGCAACTAAAATGTCTGCTTTTTCATTACCGATGGTTTCATTGAACTCTTCTGGAAGTCCCACATATAAGTTTTTAAGTACACCGTTGAGTTCTGCATTTTGTTTGGTCGCTAAAACTGCTTGCGGGTCAATATCAGTCGCATAGACTTTTTTTGCACCGAGCAACAAAGCCGCTACTCCTAAAATACCTGAACCACAACCGTAGTCGATCACGACTTTATCTTTTACATTGGTTTTACCTAACCATTGCAGGCACAGGAACGTACTGGCATGGTTACCTGTACCAAAAGCCAAACCTGGGTCAAGTTTAATATTGACTGCATCTGCCTCAGGTGGTTCTAACCATTCAGGTACAATCCAGAATTTCTCTGCAATCTGGATTGGCTCGTAGTAATCCATCCATGAGCGTTCCCAAACCTGATCTTCCAAAAATTCACTGCGTAAAGGGGCATCTGGCATTTGCGCACGAATAAAGGTTTCTAAGGCTGCAACATCAATTTCTTCACCTTCGTCTTGTGCATAAATACCTGTCACAATGACTTTGTTCCAAAGTGGTGTTTCACCTGGCAGTGGCTCAAGTAAGTCCTGATTTTCCGCATCATCTAAGGTTACGCTGACTGCACCCAATGAACTGAGCAGGGTTTCAGTAAAATCGACTTGCGCTTGATCAACAGTAATATGTATTTGTAACCACTTCACGGAGATAACCTAAAATTTAATGCGAAAGCGCTATTGTAACTGAACTGGTGCAGACGCTGTTATTTTTTATTCGGATTGCGAAAGGGAAAACTCTATACGATTGGAAGTTTCAAATTCGCTTTATGCTTATAGTCGAATAATGTGACAAAAATATAACTCTAAAAAATATAAGTTAAGAATTTGTTTGAACCATCATCGCTCAATCATCCCCAAAACAGTCAAATTGCTAGATTGGGGATGATTGAGAGACTTGTTTAGGATGCAGATTGCTCCGATGCAGGTGTCGGCACAAATTTATTTAGTAATGTGCCTAAAATTGCGGCAAAAATATACATGAAAATAGAATAAACCGCAGCAGGCATGGCAATGGTTGAGCTTGACATAACGGTTAGGGCGATAGTCATTGCAAGGGTACTGTTGTGAATGCCAATTTCAAAGGCGCAGGCTCGGGCTTGTTGGCTATTTACGCCAAAGAAACGCGGGACAAAATAACCAATCAATAAACTGCAGGCACAGAACAGGGCAGTGGCAAGTCCTACATCTGCCAAATAAAGCATGATGTTGTTTCGCTCTTTGGCAATTGCGCCAATAATAATCACAATTAGAAAAACCACAGCAAAAATACGCACAGGTTTGTTTAAGCGGTCTGCCGTTTGAGGGCTAAAATGGCGTACTAACATCCCTAAAGTGACAGGGATAATAATAATTAAAAACACCTGCAATACTTTGGCAAATTGTAAGCCAACTTGTTGCCCATCCTGCATAAAATGTTGAATGGCAAAGTTGACAATCAGGGGCAAGGTAAATGCTGCAATCACGGAATTCACGGCAGTGAGGGTGATGTTTAGGGCAATATCACCTTTATATAAGTAGCTAAATAAGTTGGCTGTTGGCCCACCTGGAGATGCTGCTAGTAGCATGAGTCCGACTGCAAGCAGTGGTGGTAAATTCAGCAGTTTACAAATAAAGAATGCAATTGCTGTCAGGACGACCAATTGACAAAATAAAGCAATAAACACTGCTTTGGGGTGTTTGCTCACCCGTTTAAAGTCGTTAGGAGTGAGTTCTAAGCCAAGTCCAGCCATGACCACGGCCAAAGCCAGCGGCAAAAATATTGTGATTAATCCTGAATCCATAAACACTCCTTTGTTTTTACATCTACAATAATTTATTTGATATTTAACTGTTTGTTTAATATGTAGTTAATTTTGCTCACGTTTTAAATTGTATTTTTATTGTGGTTTAAACTCTGCTCCTGTTTGTGTTGATGGGCAAGTTTGGCCGATTGTCTAGCTAACATACTCCCTAAAATAAAGCTGAACATATACATAAAAATGGTGTAAATCGCAGAAGGAATGGCAATTTCAGTGCTTTGCAAAACCGATAGCGCAACGGTTAAAGAAACAGCAGTGTTATGAATGCCAATTTCAAAACAACAAGAGCGTGCTTGTTGATCAGGCACACCCGCCAAATACGGCACCAGATAACCAATAAGTAAACTTAAAAAGCAAAAAAGCGCTGTGGCGATACCAATCGCACTGAAATAGTCAAAGACATTGGCGCGTTCGCGGAAAAGCGCATAAAAGAATAAAGCGAAAATGAAATAAATGGACATCAAACGCATAGGTTTGCCCAACTGTAATGCAATTTGTGGCATTGCATTACGCACCGCCATTCCTACACAAACAGGCACAATAATCAGTAAAAAAACCTGTGCCATTTTTTCAATAGGCATGCCAATTTGTTGTTGATCGGTCATAAAATATAGAAAAGACAAATTAACAATAAAAGGCAGGGTAAAGGTTGCCATCACAGAGTTCATTGCGGTTAGGGTAATATTTAGGGCAACGTCACCTTTATAGACATAGCTAAATAAGTTCGCAGTAGGCCCCCCTGGTGAGGCAGCAAGCAGCATTAAGCCAATTGCCAAGAGCGGTGGCAATTCTAAAAATAAACAAATTGAAAATGCTAAAACAGGCAAAATGACCAATTGTGAAAAAAGCGTTAAAAAAATGACTTTAGGAAATTGATTGACCCGAATAAAGTCTTTAGGCGTGAGTTGTAAGCCTAAGCCCATCATCATCACAGCCAAGGTCAGTGGTAGAAAAAAGGTAAAAAAGCCTGAATCCATAGCACATCCTTTATTTTTTTCTTATGGGTATAATTTTCCCTCTCTTTGCAGTGTAATTGTTTTTTGAGCTTGTGCAATAAACAAAGCAGTCACTTCTTATAAATGACTGCTTTGGTGTTATTTTCATGCTTTCAGTTTGAATGAATACCCGATCTGTTCATGAAAATATAGATTAAGTGATTGATCACATTGCAGCAGGGCGTGGTGGCGTAAAGCCTAAGGCACATTTGCCTTTTAACTCAGTACCATTGACTGTAATGACGGTGCTTTGCGCATCTGCCATACAAGAACGGTATAATTCAGGCTCATTGCCTTGTAATTGCACTGCTTTAGATGAACTAAAGAATTGTGGTTCACAGGTACCATTCCAGATAATCCCACGATAAGCAAAGCTTACAGGTGCGCCCTGAGTTTTACCTTTACAGACTTGCTGGAATTTTTGCGCGTTATAGACGGTTTCTACTTTATCATTTGCCTGCACTGCAAATGGACTGAAAAATAAGCCACAAAGCATAGAGGACAGCAAAATTTTCTTATTCATGATGTTTCCCTTTGTTTCTCATATCTGTGTTATTAGGATAAAAAATAGACAAATTAAAACAACGGTGATCTGGTTAATTTTTAGGTCTAAATGTTTTTATGTACAGTAAAAATGCAAATTTGGATTACAAAATATTAATTTTGTAGCGCGGTTAAGCCAATAAAATCGACTGAATCTGTCAACTTATGCCACAAGTTTTGCTATAATATTCCGTCTTTATTTTTTATCTCTCATTGACCATTATGCACTATCCTAAAGTTTACGATGTCATTGTTATTGGTGGCGGTCACGCAGGCACCGAAGCGGCGCTTGCAGCAGCACGTATGGGTCGTCAAACCTTACTCTTAACTCATAACATTGAGACTTTAGGGCAGATGAGCTGTAACCCTGCAATTGGCGGGATTGGTAAGTCGCATTTGGTACGTGAGATTGATGCCTTAGGCGGTGCAATGGCATTGGCTGCCGATAAAAGCGGGATTCAATTCCGTATTTTAAACTCGCGTAAAGGTGCTGCGGTTCGTGCAACACGTGCGCAGGCAGACCGTGTTCGTTTTAAAGCTGCGATTCGTGCCACTTTAGAAAACCAAGCCAATTTAGATATTTTCCAACAAGCAGCCGATGACCTGATTGTAGAAGGCGATACTGTAAAAGGTGTAGTCACTCAAATGGGGATTCGTTTTGATGCGAAAACCGTGGTATTGACCACAGGTACATTCTTGGGTGGTGTGATTCACATCGGTTTAGAAAAATCGAGCGGTGGTCGTGCAGGCGATCCTCCATCAATTGCTTTGGCGGCACGTTTACGTGAATTAAATTTGCCTGTTGGGCGTTTAAAAACAGGTACGCCACCACGTATTGATGCACGCTCAGTCGATTTTTCGGTCATGATTCCGCAGCCAGGTGATTTCCCATCACCAACCATGTCATTCATGGGTGATGTGTCGATGCACCCTGAACAAGTGAACTGCTATATCACCCATACCAATGAACGTACTCACGAAATTATTCGTGGTGGTTTAGATCGTTCACCGATGTATACAGGTGTGATTGAAGGTGTTGGCCCACGTTACTGCCCATCGATTGAAGATAAAATTCACCGTTTTTCTGATAAAGACTCGCATCAGGTATTTTTGGAGCCTGAAGGTTTAGATACACATGAATTGTATCCAAACGGGATTTCAACCTCTTTACCGTTTGATGTGCAGTTCGAGTTAGTTCGTTCAATTCGTGGTATGGAAAATGCGCATATTTTGCGTCCAGGTTATGCGATTGAATATGATTACTTCAATCCACAAGCCTTGAAATTCACTTTGGAAACCAAAGCCATTAATAACTTGTATTTTGCAGGTCAAATTAATGGTACGACTGGCTATGAAGAAGCGGGTGCGCAAGGTGTGTTAGCTGGTTTGAATGCGGCACGTCGCGCTTGGGATCAGGAACAATGGACACCAAAACGTGACGAAGCTTATATTGGTGTATTGGTTGATGATTTGATCACGCTAGGTACCAAAGAACCGTACCGCATGTTTACCTCACGTGCGGAATACCGTTTGATGTTGCGTGAAGATAATGCCGATCAGCGTTTGACGCCAATTGGTCGTGAGCTTGGTTTGGTGGATGACACTCGTTGGGCAGCTTACTGTGAAAAAATGGAAGCAGTAGAACGTGAAACAGGGCGTTTACAACATTTGTGGGCTGCACCAAACAACCCAATGGGTAAAAAATTTGTTGAAATGACAGGTGCAGATTTATCCAAAGAATGTTCTGCGATTGATCTGTTAAAACGTCCAAATATCAGTTTTGCGCAAATCGCAGAATTAACGGGTTCAGACGTTTCTGCACAAGTGGGCGATCAAATTGAAATTGCAGTGAAATATGCAGGTTATATCAACCGTCAGCATGAAGATGTCGCACAATTAAAACGCTTGGAAGAAACCAAAATCCCTGCCGATTTTGATTATGATGCAGTGTCAGGTTTATCGCGTGAAATCACGCTAAAATTGAAGCATGTTTTGCCTGAAACTTTGGCACAAGCCAGTCGTATTCCAGGTGTGACACCTGCCGCAGTTCAATTGGTGATGATCACCATTCGTAAAAATGCACAGTCACGTAAATCTGCTTAAGGTTTGATGGATTGATGAAGAAGCCCACAATTTAAATTGCGGGCTTTTTTATGCGCCAAAGTAAATCAGATGCTAAGCAAAGAAGAAGTTGCGTATAAGAATAAATCTGATTTCGACTGCATATCTTATGATTTCACAGCTAGATCAGGAGCATTTAAAGTGACACTTATCAACATAGATAGGAGCAAAATATGACTTTAAAAAGCATTCGTTATAGTACAGCTGAACTGGCATGCCCACGCTGAACGATGCCGAGTCAATTTTAATTTTAACTTCAATCAGCAATCACAATAATTTGATTTAAAAGAGAACGATAATGCTATCGCCCCAATATATTTGGGGCTTTTTTATTCCTGAGTTTGATGCACCGCATTGGCAACTTCTACAGGTTCAATCTGAATTAGCTTTTTACCAAAACTACGCAACCACCAAACCAATTGTGAGGTAAACGGCACAGTGGCAGTCACCAACACATTACCATTTTCCAGTGTTTCCATAGTTTGATCTTTGCTTAATTGGCTTTCATCGAAGTATATGGCATCAGCTTTTTGCATGGTAAGTTTGAGCTGAATATTTTCAGTAGCTTTACTGAAATCGACTCTAAAACCTAATTCGCCAGATTCAATATAGGCATCAATATCAAAATTAACAGGATGCAAGGCGCGTGAATCTAAAACTTTGGCTGCTTTAAAACGATGCAGGGCAAAGGTTTGAATGTCGGTTTTGTCAAATCGAGTACAGATTAAATAAATCACCGCACCTTTTTGCACCAAAGCCAAAGGATTCAGCACATAAGTTTTTTCTTCGCCTGAATTGCTGCGTGATTGATAAATACATTCTAGTTGTTTGTCTTGGAGCAAGCCTTCATATATCGCCTGTTGTGCATTGCGGTCTACGACTGGTGGAATTAAAGGTTGTGTTGCAGGCACAATTCGCACACGATTAATCCATTGGCGGACATTGTTTTGGGTCGATAGACTGCGTCGTGCCAAATCAAACCATGGGTTCATTTCTTCAATCAAACTTGGCGGCAGCAGATGTTTTAAATGTTCCTCGACCATCATAAACGTTACCGCTTGAGAGCTGGTCATGTGCGGTAAACTTTGAATCGGTGCATCTGAACGCCAGCGCCAACCTTGTGGTACGGTACCATTACTTTCAATTGGAAAGCGCTGAGAAATTTGATTTAAGTCACGTTGAATCGTACGCAAACTAATGTCGATACCTTCACGTTGCAGGACATCGTGTAATTCACGTGTGCCCATCCATTTACCTGTAGAAAGGCGCGATAAAATTTGCCATTGGCGATATAAACTATTAGATGTTTCTTTTTCTTGTATAGACATATTCAATATTTACTAGGTCAATTCATACGGATGAAAACTTGTTCTTCCACACAATAAGAAAACTCGGAATGATTAGCAAGTTTTTTACTGAAAAAGGGCAAAATATAACCGCAGATTTTGCAGTAAATATCACAAAATTTGGACGGGCAAAGTTAATCAAATAATAGAAGTGAATCAGAAACTATGACCTTAAGCCATACTTGGATCAATTAGAAAAGCAAGATTGAATAGTTGTGTTTAAGTGAAAACCTGTCATTGTTTTGTATGGTAGATACAGGTTTATGTAAATAAAAGCGGTCTGAGTGGATGAGTGCTGTAGGTTAATTGGGCAAGGCGATTGAGGTGCTTTATCGCGATGAATTATCAACAGACCTTAGAGTTAGGAGGATGAAACAACCGTGAATTTATCTAGCAGCGATGCGCGAGAAATTTTTTGGTTAGCCCGATATTTAACCCGTATTCAATATGTATGTCAGCAATTTCCATTTAAACAAAATGATGCTGCTTTGACTTATGCACATGCCTTTTGTTTGCCTGCATTTGATGCAGCTTCTTTAAATGAATTGATTTTAAACGAAGAACAGCCTGCTTCATTTGCGATGCAGTTTGAGCAAACACGGACAAAAATTCAAAACTTGGCACAGGTGTTTTCTAAAGCTACTTATGTTGAATTACAGCAATGTATTCAAAATGCGTGCGATAACGCGAGTTATATTTGTGATGTGGTACAAGACTGCGAAGCACTATTAGATGCAGAACCACAGCAGATATATTTATTTTTCCAATTGGGGCAAAAAATTGAACAATTAGACCGACAAATTCGGTTAAAACAATCGACTGAAAAGACTTTGTCGCAATTGGAAATGATTGTGCAATGCCTAAAAGATTTAGGTTGGACGTCGTTTGTAGACGCATGGCAACAGCTGAAACAGCAACCCGATACCATGCATTTTTATCACTTTAGTGATCATATTCAGCACTTACTTTCGGTGGATTAAGCAGAACTTGTCATGTCAAATTAATCGACAACAATATTATTTTAAGCTCTGTGTAGTTAAAAAAATAGTGGAAGCCGAAGCTCCCATTATGTCTTAACTTATTACTGGCTTTGAACAGCTATCAAATTCAATAGCTTTGACTCGTGCAGTACTTTCGGCTCGGTTACTTAGTCGCGTTCAACCGCAAGTGCAACACCCATACCACCGCCTACGCAAAGCGTTGCGATGCCTTTTTTCGCATCACGGCGTTGCATTTCGTGTAGTAACGTCACGAGGATACGGCAACCTGAAGCACCAATCGGGTGACCGAGGGCAATTGCGCCACCATTCACGTTTACTTTATCTAGGTCTAAGCCTAATTCTTTGGCAACACCTAGTGCTTGTGCGGCAAAGGCTTCGTTGGCTTCAATTAAATCGACCTGATCTAAGCTCCAGCCTGCTTTATTTAAGGTTTTCTTAACCGCTTCAACAGGGCCAAGACCCATAATTTCAGGCTCAATACCCGACATTGCATAGGCTTTAATACGTGCTAAAGGTTGTAGGCCTAATGCTGCAGCTTTGTCTGCGCTCATCATTAACACTGCTGCTGCACCATCGTTGATACCAGAAGCATTACCTGCGGTTACGCTGCCATCTTTTTTGAACGCAGGGCGCAATTTATTCAAGCTTTCAAGGGTGGTATTGGCTTTGATGTATTCATCTTCAGCAAATACAATTGGGTCGCCTTTACGCTGTGGAATGCTTACAGCTGCAATTTCATCTTTAAATTTACCAGCCGCTTGTGCTGCAGCCGCGCGTTGTTGTGAAGTCAGTGCCAATTGGTCTTGTTCTTCACGGTTTAAACCAAGCTTTTCTACAATATTTTCTGCAGTAATACCCATGTGATATTGGTTATAGGCATCGGTTAAACCATCAGCCACCATACTGTCGATCAACTGGGCATTCCCCATTTTTTGACCGTTACGCAACTGCATATAGTGTGCGCTTTGTGACATTGATTCTTGACCACCAGCAACTACAATTTCTGCTTCATCACACTGAATCGCTTGTGCAGCCAAATGTACGGCACGTAATCCCGAACCACACACCACGTTTAGCGTTGATGCAGGCACTTGTACAGGAATACCTGCAGCAATTGCGGCTTGACGTGCAGGGTTTTGTCCTACACCTGTAGTGAGTACGTTACCCATAATCACCTGATCGACTTGTTCAGGCTGTACTTTAGCACTGTCTAAGACTGCACGAATTGCTGTTTGCCCCAATTGTGGTGCAGATAAAGAAGCGAGACTACCTAAAAAGCTACCAATTGCAGTACGTTTTGCAGCAACAATGACAACATCTTTCATTTTTTATATCCTTAAATTTTATGTTTACGTTTCTGTGGATGCACATGATATATAGCATGTGCATTGCTGTTGTTATATGACTGATTAAAATAAATTTACCAAAACATAGCGACCTGGTGCTGCTTCTATCATTGGATATTGCGCATTACCTAAGGCGCGGGCAGGGACTTGTTCGCCTGCATACGGTGTGACCCAAGCCTGCCAGCGTAGCCACCAAGATTCAGGATGATACTCTGCACCATCAAGCCATTGCTTGGTATTTTCAAACTTGGCAGTATTGGTATAGCAACCGTATTTATTACGACTTGGCGGATTCACAATGCCTGCCACGTGTCCAGATTCACCAAGTACCAGTGTAGATTCACTACCTAAGTAATCTGCACCACGGAAGCAGGTATCCCAAAGCGCGATATGATCTTCCTGCGTAGCAATAAAGAAGCTTGGAGTTTTGACACGAGAAAGGTTGAGTCCAACACCGTTCACTTTTACTGCATTTGGTGAAATCAATTCATTATTCAAATACAAATTACGCAATAAGAAATTATGAATTTTGGCAGGAATATTGGTGCCGTCGCTGTTCCAATACAAAATATCGAAATCTGAAGGCTCTTTGCCTTTTAAATAGTTCTCGATGTAGTAGTTCCAGTACAGGGTATTTTCACGTAACAAACTGAACGTGACTGCCAACTGGCGACCATCAAAATAACCGAATTGATTATTTAAGGTTTCTAAACCACTAATCACAGGTTCATTAATAAATACGCCTAAGCTGCCTGGGTTTTCAAAGTCGATAATGGTTGCCATATACGTGGCAGATTTCACATGACTTTTCAGGCGTTTTGCCAGGTAATAAGCCTGCGTTGCAGCAAGTAAAGTACCACCAATACAATAGCCGATACAGTTGGCTTCTTTTTCGCCTGTAATTTCTTCAATAACACGCAAAGCTTCAACTGCACCTGCGGTAATCAGATCTGCGAAAGTGAGTTCTTTTTGTTCAGCATTTGGGTTACGCCAAGACATTAAAAAGACCGTATGACCTTGCTGACGTAACCAGTTCACCAACGAGTTTTGTTCGCGTAAATCCAGCACATAATATTTATTAATAAATGGCGGCACGATTAGAATCGGAGTTTGATATACATTTTCTGTGGTTGCTTCATATTGCAACAACTGGAAAATTTCATTTTCAAATACCACTGCACCTGGCGTGTAGGCTAAATCTTTACCCAAGCTAAAAGAGTCACTATTGACCATGCGAATAGATAAATATTTTCCGCTATTGACCACATCATCATGGAAAATTTGCATGCCACGGACAAGGTTTTCACCTTGTTCGGTAATGGTTTGCTGAATCACTTCAGGGTTAGTCCAAAGAAAATTGCTTGGTGATAAAGCATTAATCATTTGGCGGGTAAAAAAGTGAAGGCGGTAACGCACTTTGTCTGGAATGCCTTCTACGACATCCACCATATTTTGTACCAGTTGGCTAAACAACAAATATGACTGCGATAACAGGTCAAAATTGGGTTGTTCTTGCCATAATGGGCTGTTAAAACGACGATCACCACTTTCAGGTTGAATGAATGGTTCGATGTCTTTTGCCACACTGCGCATCATCACATTTTGGTAGATTTGCATTTGACCTTGCCACCAGCTCCATTGCATTTCCATCAAGCGTGCTGGATTTTTAGACAAAGCTTCAAAGAACATCGACATATCTTCTTTGTTGAGCTGTGTTAAGGCGTCATTAATAGGGCTTTGCCCATAATAAAATTCTTGTAGTTTTTTCCAGATATCATCGTGGCTAGAGAAAAATTGTAATATATTTTCTTTGAATTGAAATGAGTTCTGTTTCATTTCATCGCTCCATGGCACATGGCTTTTAGCAATCAAATTGAGTGCAAGGCTGAAACTAAAACGGGGAAATTTTCACACTTCCCCGTAACATTCGTCCTGATAACGCATGGTTTTCAGAGCAGTGTTTATTTGTTATTTGGCATTGAATCGCTGACTAACTTTTCAAATTCTGCTTTGACTTCTGAAGTCAGTGTTGCTAATTTTTTGCCATCTTCAATCATTTGCTGACTGAGTTTGTTCATAGTTTCTAATTGCTTGGTGGTGCAGTTCACCATGCTTTGCATGTCTTTCACTTCGCTATTGGCAAACATTTGTGCTAAACCAATGTTGGCATAGTTGCGTGCTGCTTCTAATTGTAGGTTGGTTAAGTTAGCAAAATTTTTTGCAACTATACTGTTGAATTTGGTGTACGGTTCAAACACGTTTTTGTATTGAGCATTCATGTTTGAAAATAAGTCGCCGTATAGCATGGGTGTCACTCCAGTAAATAAACTTGTAGATTAAAATGAGGTGTTACACGCTTAGTGCATGTATAAGCCGCCGTTGATTGATAAGGTTTCGCCTGTTACGTATGCAGCATGATCACTCACTAAATACATAACTGCTGCCGCAATTTCGGTAGGGGCGGCAAGACGTTGCAGAGGAATTTGTGCTTCAATGCTTTTAATTACTTCTTCGCGCATGGCTGTGACCATCGGGGTTGCGGTATAACCTGGTGCAACGACGTTCACGCAGATATTTGAACGTGCGCCTTCTTGCGCCAAAGCTTTGCTAAAGCCGATGATGCCTGCCTTAGTTGCAGAGTAGTTGGCTTGACCAAATTGACCTTTTAAACCGTTCACCGAACTAATGTTCACAATGCGACCAGACTTTTGTTCTAACATTTTGTTAAATACAGGCTGAGTCACGGTAAAAAGTGTTTTTAAGTTGGTTTCAATCACTTCAGACCACTGCGTATAGCTCATTTTTTTGAAAGTTGCATCGCGGGTAATACCAGCATTGTTGACCAACACATCTACACGACCTTCAGCATCAATTGCTTCTTGAATGGCTGCTGTAGCCGCTTCATGCTCATTTAAGTTGGTTAAAACAAAGCGCACATCACTTTCTGTAAAGCCTTCGTCTTTAAGCCATTGCTTTTCGCGATCTTCTTCTCTTGGTACAACCGTTGCAATAATTTTATAGCCTGCTGTAACCAGTTGACGGCAAATCTCACTGCCAATACCACCTAATGCACCCGTCACTAAAGCTACTTTTTGTTCAGACATATTCTTTTCCTAAGCAGAATAAGGTTATAAAAATTAAGGAGTTTTTCCTCTTTATTCTTGTTTAGAAATTAAGCGTTTTATATTTCAAAGAGGCTGCAGTTTGATGATGCTTTGAAGTCAAAAGTAAACAAATATTGGTAATAGATTATTTTCTTATCATGTGGATGCTTTTATAAATGGCTTAAATAGTCGTGAAGTCATTGATTCATCGTAGCGCGCAGCACAAACTTCTGAGAACTGGTGAAATGTGATTAATCCATGAATTTGAAGCGATGTGGCAGTTTAAAGACAGTGCGCGAGCATATTGTTTTTTCTTGAGATTTTGAGTGTGATTTTCAGCTAAATATTTGGATGACTGTAAAGCGCTAAATGCAAATGTGGGTGACCACAAATTTTTATCAATATGAATGGAAATACAGTGAATTTAAGAAAATAAAAAGCGAAAAGAAAAATATAAGAAAGAAAAAGAGAATGGCTTAGACGATTGCATGCAGCAAAACTGCTACATGCAACAGATCGAAAAAAGAAAGTTAAATGCTGGTTGCCTTGCGCTGTGGGCGAGGGCTTAAACGACACAACAACTCATAGCCAATCGTACCATTGGCTGTGGCAACATCATCCACCAAACGGTATTTGCCCCATAGTTCAACTTGTGTGCCTAATTCAACGTCTAAACCTGTGACATCAATGGCAATCATATCCATAGACACACGACCAAGTACAGGCGTTAATTTTGTACCAATCGCAACAAAATTTGGCTGCACAAATGTACGTGGATAACCATCGCCATAGCCAATTGAAACAATCGCAATTTGCATGGCTTGTTCTGCAGTAAAGGTTGAACCGTAGCCGACGTGTTCGCCTGCATCAATTTCATTTAGTGCGATCACTTCTGCGCTTAAAGTCATCACAGGCTTTAAGTCGAGTGTATGCACATTATGTGCGGCAAAAGGCGTTGCACCGTAAAGCATAATGCCTGGGCGTACATAATCAAAATGCAATTCGGGATAACGATAGATTGCAGCAGAGTTACAGCAAGAAGCAAGAATAGGGCTGCAATTGTCTTTGACATGCAAAAATTGCGCGACTTGTTGATCATTTAAAGCATGATCACCATCGGCATTGGCAAAATGCATGGTCAACACACAGGTAAAACCTTCGGCTTTGAGCATGTGAATCACATCAATAATTTCAGGAATTTTAAAACCTAAACGATTCATGCCACTGTTGAGTTTGACCCAGACTTTTAAGCCTTGTGTGATGTAATCAGCTTTATGTTGTAGCAGCCAGTCGAGCTGTGCTTGATGATGCACCACACATTCTAATTTGTGTGCTAACACACTTTGCATTTCATCGGCAGAAAAAACACCTTCAATCAGGGTGATGGGCTGCGTATATCCCAATTCACGAATTTCTAAGGCTTCTTCAACGCAAGCGACACCAAAGGCATCGCTGTCTTTTAAGGCTGCTAAGCAGTCTTTTACACCATGTCCGTAAGCATTGGCCTTGACCATGCTAACAATTTTCGCTGTTGGGGCAAGTTGTTTGACACGGTTTAAATTATATTGCAGTGCCTGACTGTCAATATAAACTGTTGCTTGGCGCACCCTCGTTACTCCTTGGGAATGACAATTGGTAATTTGTGTTAGATACACTGTGGAGTGATAAATAAATACTAAAAATAGTTCTATTTAAAAATATTCACTATTGTAGACCTATCAACCTCAAATAGACATGAACATTTAAGTTTTTGATCATAAATTAATTTAAGATCGAAAAATCTATTAGGTTATTGATTGCAAATAATTTGTAAAAGTTTCAGACTTTATTTTTCATATAAAACTATACGTTCTAAAAGCTATTATGGCGTTAGATGCTCTCACTTAGGAAAATTCTGAACTGTACGAGTTATGGCAAGACTCAGAAGATTGTGGAGAGTGGGTTCGTAATTTAAATGAACTCAAAGAGAGATTAAACAATGCATTTTAAACTTGGATATGTTGAATAAATGATGAAAATATTTTGTTATCTGGGATGGAGTACTTTATTTTTTTGTCAGTCAGTTATGGCTTGTATGCCACATTCACCCAATGACGTTTTTATTGCCCGTTACCAAGGTTCACTGGCAGTACAGGAGAGTTCAGACTTCATTTTTGAACTCAGTTCAGGTCAATTTATTTTTCGCTCAATACTAGATGAGGTTAAATATAAAAAGCCTACTCAATGGTACAGTGGATTTTCAGGTAAAAGTACAGCTAAAAACCAATTAATTATTGGTTTAGCTTATGCACCAGATGGTGCTAAACCCCAGCAATATCAAGTAGTTTCATTTGCAACATTAAACTGTAAGAATGACCAGCTTGTTTTATCTAAACCGATTGTCCCATTTTTAGCTTGGAATAAGCAGACCTCAAATTGTTCTACAGTCGATAGATCAGAGGTTGGGATTTTAGATGGTTTTATAGACTATGATCAGACACATTATTTGGCGCAACTGCAACAAAAGTATCCGACATGCAAGCAATTAAATAAAGCATTTCCATCACTTGAAATGGAAGAAAATAGTCAAGATTATAATTTACTCTCAAGTTGGAAACTATGGTGGGCAAAGTTAATAAGTCAGATTAAAACATGGTTTTAATAAAAAAGAGCAATGCAAGCATTACTCTTCATCATCATACTGAGCATAATACTCAGGAGATAAGTTACTAAAACGCGTATATTGCCCTTCAAAAGCAAGACGTACCGTACCAATTGGGCCGTTACGCTGTTTACCAATAATAATTTCGGCAGTACCTGCTTCTTTAGATTCTTTATTGTAAACTTCGTCGCGGTAAATAAACATGATTAAATCCGCATCCTGCTCAATTGCACCAGATTCACGCAAGTCAGACATCACAGGGCGTTTATTAGGTCGGTTCTCTAATGAGCGGTTGAGCTGTGACAAAGCAATCACAGGGCAGTTCATCTCTTTGGCCAAGGCTTTTAAGCTACGTGAAATTTCTGAGATTTCGCCGACACGGTTATCGCCCATGCCTGGAACTTTCATTAACTGCAAGTAATCGACCATGATGCAGCCAATTTTACCGCCATGTTGTTTGGCAATGCGTCGTGCACGTGCACGTACTTCCGTAGGTGGTAGGGCAGATGAGTCATCAATATACAAATGCTTTTCTTGCAGTTGTAAAATCGTGCCTGTGACTTTTGACCATTCATCGCCACTGAGTTTACCTGAACGTAAGTTCCCTTGATGCACTTTGCCGTATGCAGAAATTAAACGCATTGCGATTGAGTCTGCAGGCATTTCCATAGAGTAGACAAGGGCAGGCAAATCATTGTTAAACAAAACACTTTCGACCAAGTTCATGGCAAAGGTGGTTTTACCCATAGATGGACGCGCAGCGACAATAATCAAGTCACCCGCTTGCATGCCCGAAGTTTTATTATCTAACTCCACAAAGCCTGTGGTTAAGCCTGTGATGTTACCTTCCATTTTAGAAAGTTCATCAAGTTTGTCGAATACATCGGCAACCACGCTCGAAATGGCTTTTGGGCCTTGTGCTTTGGCATTGTTATTATGTTGTTCGGCAATTTGGAAAATATTGGTTTCGGCCAAGTCTAAAATTTCACTTACGCTACGACCTTTGGTGTCATAGGCATTTTGTAAAATTTCAGAACTGACTTTAATCATGTTTCTGAGGGTCGAGAATTCTTTAATTTTCGTGGCATAGGTTTCTAGGTTATAAAAACTAGAAGGCGAGTCTGCCATGAGCTGCATTAAGTATTCTTCCCCGCCTGCAGCTTCAAGTAAATTTTGTTTAATCAGCCAGTCATTCACCAATACGGCATCATAAGGTGAGTTTTCTTTAGACAAAGAATCAATGGCGCGGAAAATATATTTGTGGCGTGTCGCGTAAAAATCAGATTCTTGTAGCACATCACCCACTTGTTCAAAAGATTCGGCCACAGTCATTAACGCAGCCAAAACAGCTTGTTCGATGGCTAAGTTATGCGGTGGGGTACGAAACTCTTTAAGCGGGCTGTTCTCATTTGGTTTTAGATCAGACTTTGCAGTATGTTGCTTTGCGCTAGCAGTCGCCTGTGACATATAAATCCCTGATTTTTAAAACAGTAAATGCTGAATAATGCACGGGGATAGAATTTGAAACTCATATTCTTTCCACTTCCCGATGATACGCCCTCTAGAAAAAAAAGCGAGTAGATTTTGGCGAAGGATAAGTCAAAGCGTGCATGATGATTTAGGAAAATTGTACTAATCGTATATTCTAAAGACAAAAAAAGAGCATGCGATTAGGCATGCTCTTTTCTTTTGCAGCAAATTACTCAGATACGATAGTAACGAGAACTTCAGCAACAACATCATGGTGCAATTGGATTGCGATGTTGAATTCACCAGTGTGACGAAGCGCACCGTTTGGTAAACGAACTTCTGCACGGTCAACTTCAAGACCAGCATTCGTTAACGCGTCAGCGATGTCACGAGTACCGATAGAACCGAAAAGTTTACCTTCATCACCAGCTTTAGCAGTGATTACGATGTTAACTTCGTTCAATTGGTCAGCACGTGCTTGAGCAGCAGCTAAAATTTCAGCTTCTTGCTTCTCAAGTTCAGCACGACGAGCTTCAAATGCAGCAGTGTTTGCTTCAGTTGCAGCAACTGCTTTACCTTGAGGGATCAAGTAGTTACGGCCGTAACCAGCTTTAACTGAAACTTTATCGCCTAATTTACCAAGGTTCTTAATGCGTTGTAATAAGATAATATCCACAGCTCAACCTCACTTATGATTGTCAGTGTAAGGGATCAACGCTAAGTAGCGAGCTTGTTTAATAGCAAGCGCTAATTGACGTTGGTAACGAGCTTTAGTACCTGTAATACGGCTAGGAACAATCTTGCCATTTTCAGTGATGTACTGTTTTAGTGTATCGATATCTTTGTAGTCGATGTACGTAACGTTCTCAGCTGTAAAGCGGCAGAACTTGCGACGACGGTAAAAACGTGCCATTGATGTTCTCCTTAAGCTTCAGCAGAGTCTTGGTTAGCGTGTTGTGCTTCTTCACGTTGAGCTTTACGCGCACGTTTTTCTTCAGCACTCTTAGCCAATAATGACTCTTCAGTGATAGCGTTTTCACGACGGATGATCAAGCTACGAAGGATCGCGTCGTTATAACGGAACAATTCTTCTAACTCGTCAAGCGTAGTTTGACCACATTCAACGTTCATAAGAATGTAGTGCGCTTTGTGAATTTTGTTAATTGGGTAAGCCAATTGACGACGGCCCCAATCTTCTAAACGGTGAATTTGACCTTCAGCTTCTTTGATGTGAGTTAGGTAACGTTCTACCATACCCACAACTTGATCGCTTTGGTCTGGGTGTACCAAAAGTACGATTTCGTAGTGACGCATTGTCAGCTCCTTACGGTTTATGCAGCCCCTGACTAAATTGAGCCAGAAGCAAGGAGTCACAACCGAAGTTGTGTCGCAAAATTGCGAAGCGTGAATTTTAGAGCTTTTACCAAGTAAATACAAGGCTTGGTCTAAGAAAAGATCGGCTTGGGTAAAAAGGGAATGTAATATTTTGCATCTATGATTGGAATTTAAATTTTATACTTTGTATTTGTATGTCACTAACTTTTAGAGTGTTTAATTCGAAAATTATTAAGGACGAATAAATCAAAGACAGATAAATTGTTATTATTTAAATATTGAAGTGTGGAGAGGGTAGGCACTCCATTAAAAGATAGAGCTAAACTCTATCTTTTAAAAAAGTATGATTTGCGTGCTTGGTGCGGTTGCTGTAAAGCTAAAACATAAACTCACAACAGTAATTAAAATAACCGAAAATAGGAAAAAGCGTTTTGCCCATAATTGATCATTTTCTGCTTTGAAGCCAATGACGCCAATATAGAACCAATAAATACAAAGTGCATTCAAAATAACCAGATATAGCCAGTTTGCATAACCAAATACAAACAGTCCATTCATGGCAACGGTAAATAACACCACATAAATTAGTGATTCAATTTTCGTTCGTAAAATTGAACGAGCAACTGGCAAAATTGGAATCCCCGCATTTTTGTAATCATCAAAACGGTAAATTGCAATCGCCCAAGAGTGGGGCATTTGCCAAAGTGCATAACCTAAAAAGATAAGTAGTGCAGCTAAGTCAAATTGATTTGCAACAGCGGTATAACCAATGACAGGTGGGCTTGCGCCTGAAATACTGCCAATAATGGTTTGATGAATTGTTGTGCGTTTGGTCCATAGACTGTAAAAGCCGACATAAACCACGAAACCAATCAGTGCAAAAAGAAAAGCGTATGCGTTAACTCCAAACCATAAAATGCTAAAACCAATTATGCCCAATACCACTGAATAAATCAGCGCAATAGGAACAGAAACAGTTTTTTTCACTAAAGCACGGTTTTGTGTGCGTTGCATTTTTTGGTCGATGTCTTGGTCAATAATATTGTTGACCACACATCCTGAGGCGACAACAAGCGTTGTACCAAGCAGAGTAAGCAGTAGGAGAAGGAAATCTACAGAACCTTGGGCAGCTACAAAGTAGCCACCCAAAGTGGTAATAAAATTACCAAAGAGAATTCCTGGCTTTGTCAGGAATAAATACTTTTTCAGCATGACAACCAGTTTAGATCATCATGTTGTAGTGTAGGTAGTTCATGATCCATACAGAACCAACCAAAAGGATGGCAATGGTCAGAATGGTATACACGAATGCAATCACGTTCCAACGTTGCTCTGAAGAAGAATTCATATGCAAGAAATAAATTAATTGAATAAGAATCTGAGCAACTGCTGTAATCGAAATAACAGTAATCAAAATACCACGGCCAAAACCACCTGCCATAACCATACCAAAAGGAATAATGGTAAGGATAACAGAAAGGATAAAGCCAATCGTATATTGCTTAGTGTTACCGTGTGATGCACCAGCAGAGTTGTGATCGTGACTCATTAGAGAACTCCCATCAAGTAAACTACGCTGAATACACAGATCCAAACGATGTCAAGGAAGTGCCAGAACAAGCTTAGGCAAGCTAAACGACGCATGTTCGGAATAGTCAAACCATATTTCTTGATTTGAACCATTAACACGATCATCCAAACTAAACCTGAAGTTACGTGAATACCGTGCGTACCAACCAAAGTAAAGAACGCAGATAAGAACGCACTCGCACTTGGACCATGTCCAGCGTGAACTAAATGGTTGAACTCATAAAGTTCCATACCAATAAAGATCGCACCGAAAACCCAAGTCACGCCTAACCAAGTTAGAACTTTAGCAACATCTTTCTTGTAAGCAGCTAAAACGGCAAAACCGAAAGTTACAGAAGAAATCAACAGGGCAAAAGTTTCTGTTAAAACGAAGCCTAATGACTCGCCAAACAAATCTTTAGCTGTTGGAGTGCCTACTGGAACGTGGCTACTTAATACAGCGAACGCGATGAAAAGTGTACCAAAAATTACAAGGTCACTCATCAAGTAGGTCCAGAAACCAAAGACGGTGATGTCTGTATCATCGTGGTGATGATCATCATGTCCGTGGTTGTCGTGATGAAGTACTTCAGCCATGTCTTAGTCCTTCTTCAAGTGTTTTTCAAGGATCGCATAGCGTTCGTTTTCAATACGCTCAACTTCAGCAGCAGGAACATAGTAGTCCACTTTCTTCGTGAAAGAACTCACGATGAAGCTGATGATTGCCGCAATGAACGTAACGATTGCTAGCCACCAAATATGCCAGATTAATGCGAAGCCCATAGTTGTAATAAACATTGCAATTATGAAGCCAGCTGCACGGTTAGTTGGCATATGGACATCTTCATACTTAGTTGGACGAGCGTATGCAACACCATTTTCTTTGTCAGTCCAGAAAGTATCAATACCATTGATCTTTGGAAGGTGAGCAAAGTTATAGAACGGTGCTGGAGAAGAAGTAGCCCACTCAAGCGTACGGCCATCCCATGGATCTCCAGTAAGGTCTAAGCGTTGGTTGCGTTGTAGGAAGCCAACCACAATCTGCATAACGAAGCAGAATAGACCAATAGCAATTAACACAGAACCGAAGAACGCAATTGCCAAGTATGGATCCCATTCTGGGTTGTCATATGTATTCAAACGACGAGTCATACCCATGAAACCAAGGATATAAAGTGGCATGAATGCAAAGTAGAAACCGAAGAACCAGAACCAGAATGCTGCTTTACCCCAAGTTTCATTGAGTCTCCAACCAAACATTTTTGGCCAGTAGTAAATGATACCTGCGAACATCGCGAATACTACACCACCAATAATTACGTTATGGAAGTGAGCAATTAGGAATAAAGAGTTGTGTACAAGGAAGTCCGCTGGTGGAACTGCCATTAATACACCTGTTAAACCACCGATACCAAAAGTCACAAGGAAGCCAAGTGTCCAAAGCATTGGGGTAGTGTAGGTAATACGACCCTTGTACATGGTGAATAACCAAGAGAAGATTTTCACACCAGTAGGAATCGCAATAATCATGGTCATGATACCGAAGAACGCGTTAACGTTGGCACCTGCACCCATGGTAAAGAAGTGGTGAACCCATACAACAAGTGATAACACACCAATTGCAACAGTTGCGTACACCATTGATTTGTAACCGAACAATGTTTTGCGAGCAAAAGTCGCAGTTACTTCTGAGTAAATACCAAATGCTGGTAATACTAAGATATAAACTTCTGGGTGACCCCATGTCCAAATCAAGTTTACATACAACATTGGGCTACCACCCATGTCGTTCGTAAAGAAGTGGAAACCGAAGTAACGGTCAAGCGTTAACATTGCAATTGTCGCAGTTAAAACTGGGAATGTTGCAATGATAAGTACCGCAGTAACTAATGTTGTCCAAGTGAAAACAGGCATGTCCATAAGTTTCATGCCAGGCGCACGCATTTTGATGATGGTAACGAAGAAGTTAACACCAGTAAGAAGCGTACCTAGACCAGAAACCTGAAGTGCCCAAATATAGTAGTCAACACCAACACCTGGAGAGTATTCGATACCAGATAGAGGAGGATAAGCCATCCAACCTGTAGCAGCGAATTCACCTAATGCAAGTGAAACCATCATTAAACCTGCAGCACCAGCGAATAACCAGAAGCTTAAAGAGTTTAATAACGGGAAGGCTACGTCACGAGCACCAATCTGTAATGGTACAGAGATGTTCATTAAGCCAACAACAAGACCCATTGCCACGAAGAAGATCATGATCACACCGTGTGCGGTGAAAATCTGGTCATAGTGTTCTGGGTGTAAATAGCCTTCACCACCACCTTTCGCAAGGAACTGTTGAAGACGCATCATGATCGCATCTGCGAAGCCACGAAGTAACATGACTACAGATACAAAGATATACATGATACCAATTTTTTTATGGTCTACAGATGTGAACCATTCGTTCCACAAGTAGCCCCATTTTTTGAAGTAGGTAATACCAGCAATCGCTGCAAGACCACCTAAGATCATCGCTGCAACAGTTACCAATACGATTGGATCGTAAGGAATTGCATCTGGACCTAACTTACCTAATAAGCTCATGTCTTATTCCCCTTGAGAAGCAGTCGCATGTTCAACTGCTACATGAGTTTCAGAAGCAGGCGCTTCACCAGCCACTACAGGAGCTGAATGGTCAGCACCATGGTAGTTACTCATATAGTTATTGATCACTGATTCAAACAAGCCTTGCTCAACAGAAGAGTAATAAGTCACAGGATGTGGCTGAGTCTTATATGGACCTTCTTTTAAAGCCGTTGCAGCAAGTTTTTTCTCTAATTCAGTTTTGGCGTTACGAACCATTGCATCAATTTGTTTCTGTGAACGGTTACCGTCACGTAAAGAAGCAAATTCAGCTTGATCTAAAACTGTTTTTTGAACAGCTTGAGGATTGATAGTCGTACCTTGACCTGCTTTAACAGCTGTTACCCATTGCTCAAAATCAGCTTGAGTTACAGAGTGAGCTTTAAAGCGCATTTGCGAGAAACCATAACCTGAGTAGTTAGATGAGAAACCACGGAATTCGCCCGTGTTGTCTGCTAAAACGTTCAAGTGAGTTTGCATACCCGCCATTGCATAAATCTGACCAGATAATGCAGGGATAAAGAACGAGTTCATTGTGAAGTTAGAGGTTAAACGTAAGCTTACAGGCGTTTGCTCTGGGAAGCGTAATTCGTTAACAGTAGCAATGTTCTGTTCTGGGTAGATGAAGATCCATTTAAATTGTTCAGCAATAACTTGAACAGTTAAAGGAGCTTTTTCGGATTCTAGCGGACGGTAAGGGTCGTACTTGTGGGAACCCCACCAAGTTAACCAAGCTAAAATACAAATAATAATAACAGGTATACCCCATACTACAATTTCAATTGCAGTAGAGTGTGACCATGTTGGTTGATAGTCTGCGTCTTTATTCGATGCGCGATATTTCCAACCGAACCACAATGCCATAATTGCAGATGGAATAACCACCAATAGCATTAGGTAAATCGCAGTCATCATCAGGTTACTTTGACCTGCTGCAACTGGACCTTTTGAGTTCAGAAGTACTAAATCACCGCCACACCCAGTTAAGAGTGCAGCCATCGTAGATAAAGACAATACAGCTAAAATCGTTTGTCTCATTTTACAACCTCGGTGAAGAGTCCCATTCCCTAATTTAATATGGGATAGCGATTAAAGTGTCGCATGATTAAAAAGACATCAAAAAAGATGAAAAAGTCTTCTTAATCATCGGACACCGCTACGTTGTAGGGCATTATGCCTGATATCGACAAACTAAGCTACACATAAAGCGGCTTTAAGTGGAGGGAATGAAAACCAATTTTTATACTCGGAATTATTTGTGTTAATTTTAATTTATTTATATTTATCAATATTATAAGAAAAAAGGGATGATCAATCATCCCTGAATAAATAAAATCAAATTATTGCTTTACGACTTTGGTTTTGGCGAGTTTATCGTGCAAAGCCTGTCGTTTTGCACCAAATGCAAAGCCATAATCTAAAATTGTGATGAAGGGCATAAACATCATATTCAAAATAATGAAAATGATAGAGCGAATAGTAAACACACGCATTAGGCTGACTTTTTCATCGGTTTCAGCATCGACAATCTTAATTTTAGTCAGACGTTTGCCAATACTTTGTCCAGTTTTAGCCAGCAGGAAGGCTTGTATGCCCAGCATAATCAATAAATAAATTGCCACCGCTTGCCAAGCTTGCATTGGAATGAGCTGAAAGAGTTCAGTTTGCAATTGCATGGCTTGATCAGACGTTGTCGCTGCCTGCATTTTTTGTTGTAAACCAGACAATTGTTCAAACTGGTCCGCATTTAAGAAAAAAGAGGGAAGTGCTGCTGCAGGCAACCATAACAACATGTCTATAATTTTGGCTAAAGCACGTTGGTTAATGCTCGCCAATTCATTTTTTGTTGCCTGTGTTCTTGAATTTGATGATGCTGAGCTTGGTCGTGATGTGTTTGTAGCCGTGTAATCTGTATTTTGAAAAGGTGAATGTTCAGGGGCAGGTGGTGTGCTGACGTAGCCTTGTGGTTCATATACAAGTTTACCTTGGGTGAGTTCACCTAAAGCTTTCCATTCGCTCATGCCTTGGTGCCAAGCCAAATCTGTCAGCAACACTTGTTGGCTGGCGAGCATTTGGTTGAGCTGCTCTAAGGTGTATGGCCCAGCTTGTTGATTATTTCGTGCCAAGTAAATTTGCATAAATATAAAATCTCAAAAAATGAATTTGAAAAAAAACCCACGCAGGTGCATGGGTTTTCTTTTAACACGTTTTACTACGCTTGTTGAGCTTTTTCTTCAGAAAGGAAGAACCAAGTGTCTAAAACTGAGTCTGGGTTTAAAGATACAGATTCAATACCTTGTTCCATTAACCAACGTGCAAGGTCAGGGTGATCTGAAGGGCCTTGACCACAGATACCGACATATTTACCTGCTTTACGGCATGCGTGAATTGCCATAGAAAGTAATGCTTTCACTGCAGGGTCACGTTCATCGAACAGGTGAGAAACAATGCCTGAGTCACGGTCTAAACCAAGTGTTAACTGAGTTAAGTCATTTGAGCCGATAGAGAAACCATCGAAGTGCTCAAGGAATTGTTCAGCCAACAATGCGTTGGTTGGTAATTCACACATCATGATCACTTTCAGACCATTTTCACCACGTTTTAAACCATTCAGCGCAAGCAATTCGATCACACGTTTTGCTTCAGCAACGGTACGTACAAATGGAATCATAATTTGTACGTTGGTTAAGCCCATTTCGTCACGTACTTTTTTCAAGGCACGACATTCAAGCTCGAAGCAGTCACGGAAATTGTCAGACACATAACGACTTGCACCACGGAAGCCCAACATTGGGTTTTCTTCTTCTGGCTCATATAACTTACCACCAATTAAGTTTGCGTATTCGTTTGATTTGAAGTCAGACATACGCACAATCACTGGTTTGTCAGCGAATGCAGCAGCAAGGGTAGAAATACCTTCAACCAATTTTTCTACATAGAATTCGATTGGCGATGAATAGCCCGCAGTACGCGCCATAACTGCTGCACGTGTTTCACGTGGTAAGCTGTCAATATTAAGCAATGCTTTAGGATGCACACCAATCATACGGTTGATGATGAATTCTAAACGTGCAAGACCAATCCCTTCGTTTGGAATTTGAGCAAAGTCAAATGCGCGGTCTGGGTTACCAACGTTCATCATGATTTTGAACGGAAGTTTAGGCATAGATTCGATTGAGTTCTTTTGAACTTCAAAATCTAAAGCACCTTCATAAATGAAACCTGTGTCGCCTTCGGCGCAAGAAACTGTAACTTCCTGACCATCAGTCAAAACTTCAGTTGCATTACCACAACCTACAATTGCAGGTACGCCTAATTCACGGGCAATAATTGCAGCGTGACAAGTACGACCACCGCGGTTAGTGACAATTGCAGCAGCACGTTTCATCACTGGTTCCCAGTCTGGATCAGTCATGTCTGAAACAAGAACGTCACCTTCCTGAACTTTGTCCATTTCTTTAATAGACGTTACAACGCGGACTCTACCAGAACCGATACGCTGACCAATTGAACGACCTTCACAAATGACCGTACCTTTTTGTTTCAATAGGTAGCGTTCCATAGTACCGACGTTTTCACGGCTTTTTACAGTTTCAGGACGTGCTTGAACGATGTAGATTTGACCGTCATCACCATCTTTTGCCCATTCAATATCCATAGGCGCTTGATAATGTTCTTCAATAATTAACGCTTGTTTCGCTAATTCTTGTAGTTCGTGATCATTTAAAGAGAACTGTTGGCGATCTTGTTTTTCAACATCGACCACAACTACAGATTTACCAGCCGCGCCTTCTTCACCATAAATCATTTTTTGGTGTTTAGAGCCAAGGTTACGACGTAAAACTGAGTGTTTGCCTGCTTTTAATAAAGGCTTAGAAATATAGAATTCATCTGGGTTAACTGCACCCTGAACCACCATTTCACCCAAACCATAAGAAGCAGTAATGAATACAGCATCACGGAAACCAGATTCTGTATCTAGGGTAAACATTACACCAGCAGCGCCAGTTTCTGAACGTACCATACGTTGTACGCCTGCAGACAAAGCAACGACATCGTGGTCAAAGTTTTGGTGTACACGGTAAGAAATCGCGCGGTCGTTGTACAAAGATGCAAAAACTTCTTTAATGGCAATTAATACGTTGTCAATGCCACGGATGTTTAGGAATGTTTCTTGCTGACCTGCGAAAGATGCGTCTGGTAGATCTTCTGCAGTTGCAGATGAACGAACGGCAACCGCGATGTTTGGGTTGCCGTTAGAGAGTGCTTCAAAAGCAACTCGG
The DNA here is from genome assembly GCF_013418545.1 of Acinetobacter sp. YH12136. Lineage (NCBI taxonomy): Bacteria > Pseudomonadati > Pseudomonadota > Gammaproteobacteria > Moraxellales > Moraxellaceae > Acinetobacter > Acinetobacter sp. YH12136. The sequence continues at coordinate 29,404 of NZ_VPBV01000002.1, read as the reverse complement.
ATTTCTTGTTCTAGTGATGCAGTAAGCGGAGTGTCGACAATCCATTGACGAATTTTTGCACCAGTTTCAGCAAGCGCATTCACGTCATCTACATTGAGTGTTTTTAGCTCTGCTTGAATTTTAGCGTTTAGGCCACTTTGCTCGAGAAATTCACGATAAGCAGCAGCTGTTGTTGCAAAGCCACCTGGTACCGATACACCAGCATTAGATAAGTGGCTGATCATTTCGCCCAAAGATGAGTTTTTCCCACCCACGAGCTCAACATCGTGTTTCCCTAATTTTTCCAGACCAATTACGCGCGCTTCCAAAGTTGTTACTCCACTTTTGCAGTATTAATCACTATCTTGTCATGAAATTATAATAAATCTACTTAGCAATTTGGTTTTACTAAGCGACAGTCATGTAAGATCGGTTTACTATAAAGATTATATAGCACTAAGACAAATGTTTAAGGAGAATTTTAATGTCAGATGGTAAACAAATTAAGCGGAGTGTTTTTTTTATTTCCGATGGAACTGCAATTACGGCTGAAACCCTTGGACATTCACTCTTAGCGCAATTTCCAAATGTGGACTTTGATATTCATATTCATCCTTATATTACGTCTGAAGAAGCGGCTATGAATGTGGTGGCAGAGATTAATGCCCGAGCACAAATTGATGGTCAATTACCTTTGGTGTTTGATACCTTGGTTGACCAATATGTGCGTGACATCATCAACACTGCCAAAGCAATTAATTTAGATGTATTTGAAGGCTTAATTAGTAAGCTTTCTGAAGAGTTAGGAACACCACCAACCACTTTGGTCGGGCAGACGCATGCCGTAACAGATTCTGAATCTTACAAGGCACGTATTGATGCGGTGCATTTTGCCTTAGATAACGATGATGGCGCACGTACACGTCATTACGACAAGGCCGATCTGATTCTGATTGGGGTGTCGCGTTCGGGTAAAACGCCAACTTCCATCTACCTTTCTTTACAGTTCGGGATTCGTGTGGCGAACTATCCATTGACTGAAGAAGACCTCGATGACAACCGTTTGCCAGCCGTATTAAAGCCGCATAAACATAAGTTATTTGGCTTGATGATTGATGCTGAACGCCTTGTGGCAATTCGTACTGAACGTAAAGCCAATAGCCGTTATGCAAGTTTTAATCAATGCCAAATGGAATTGCGTGCGATTGAAGGTATTTATATTTCAGAAGGGATTAAATATTTAAATGTTTCAGAAATGTCGATTGAAGAAATTTCAACACGTGTTTTACAAATGACAGGTTTAAAACGTCGTATTGGTTAATGAAACTATATGTATTAAAAGAGCCAAAATTTTATTTTGGCTCTTTTTTATTGGATTTAAATAGAATAAAAATCAAGCTACTATTTATTTAAATGATAATGCTTTTAGTGTGACTTAAAATGTAGTGATAATGGTATCAATTGGATGTTCTTGTCCATCAATACTATGCACGCTATGTGCACAGACTTTGACAATTGGCCAAGTAATCAAATGGCAATTTTCGCGTTGTAAAGCTGAATAATAATGATCAGATTTAAAATAGCGTTGATGTGTATCTGCAATGTTTGGTGTGAGTTGACGTTTAAGCCACGTGTCTTTGACTTGAGCATCTAAAAAGCGTAAAGCCAAAATATTTTTGACGCGGTTATTAAACAAACGTCGATTTTTAAACACCAAAGGATGGCTAATTAGGCGATGGATGCCACGTTCTGTACTTGGCAGGACAAAATGCGGTGCAATTTGAAAGACTTGAACAGATGTCGCTTGCTGACAAATTCTATCGAGTTGTGCCACGCTGTCCTGATTTGCACCAATAACTGCAACGCGTAAACCTGTGAAGTCATGCTGTTTGATTTCAGTTGCAGGAATGCATTCGCCTTGGAATTCTTGAAAATCTGCCAAGCAGTTTTGAAAAGCGTGTCTATGTACGTCGTGTTTAGGACTGACCATGCTGAATCTCTTGATTTATTCATTTTATAAATTAGAACATTTACTCTATTTTGTTGGGGCAGTACTGTTTGGTAAAGTCTTTTGTGCAGGCGAGCCAGTCATTCCTAAAGATTGAAAATTAATTCAACTGAGATTTAAGCGGGAGAAAACAAGAAAATACAAATTTTTTGTAATTATAATTATTTACACTCTTAGTCAGAAGTTGGTAAAGGAGATGTTAATTTATTGATAATAATAGAATTATTTTTAACGCAAGCAGAGTTTGGTTTTATGATCCATGAATATGAATCTAAATCAATATTAGAGGCTTCACCTGCACCATAGGCAACTCTATCGCCATTTTTATACGTTTTATTATCTACGACTAATACATCATTTCTCGAATCCCAGTAAGCTTGTTGAGTCGCAAAAATAGGAAGAAAATTCGTCTGGTTTGCTGTGAAATACAAGCATTTTCCTTCAAGGGTAATTATTGCTTCACTGTAGCTAGCATTACTTCCATCACCTGAATATTGTAGTTTTGGTATGATGATTTCTGTTTGATTATTCAGTGACGATTCAGAACAGCCTAGCACTGTAAACAAAGTGCCAAAGAAAACGGGTAGAAGCTTCTGTTTAAAAATTAACATATGATCCAATAATACCTTAAGAATTTAGTTACCTTACAGCCCTTGATTTGGCTGTAAGGTGTGTTGAATGAATTAAATATTTTTCTTCATTTGCATGAGTAAATCAAAGTTGTATAAGCGTTTTTCTGTGTCATAGATATCACAGGAAAAAATAAACTCATCGACATCATACTTTGCCAATAAGTTTTCTAATCCTGCTTTGACTGTAGCCTTAGAACCAATTTGTGCCATGCCATAAAAACTATCGACGGACATTTTTTCTGCAGGCGACCACAAACCTTCCATACTTTCGACAGGAGCTTTGAGTTTTAGGCTTTGTCCACGCATTAAACCTAAAACACGCTGATAGGCACTAGTCGCCAAAAATTCTGCTTCTTGGTCGGTATCTGCAACCACTGTTGGCACACCCATAGACACATAAGGCCGCTCTAAATATTCTGAAGGCTCAAAATTGTCACGATATAACTGAATGGCTTGAGCAAGCATACGCGGGGCGAAGTGTGAGGCAAATGAGTAGGGTAGTCCTAATTTTGCAGCAAGTTGTGCGCTAAATAAACTTGAACCAAGCAACCATACAGGAACGTGTGTCCCTTGTCCTGGCGTAGCAACAATACGTTGTTGTGGTTCAGCATCTTTAAAGTAATGCAAAATTTCTAAAACATCTTGCGGAAATTGATCTTCAGTGTCCTGTCGCCCACGACGCAGCGCACGCATGGTCACTTGATCTGTGCCTGGTGCGCGACCTAAACCGAGTTCAATACGGTTAGGATATAAAGTCGCTAAAGTTCCAAACTGTTCAGCGACCACTAACGGTGCGTGGTTGGGGAGCATAATACCGCCAGAACCGAGTTTAATTTTTTGCGTATTTGCTAATAAATAACCCAAAAGAACTGCGGTTGCTGAGCTGGCAATGCCATCCATATTATGATGTTCCGCCAACCACAAACGGTCATAGCCGAGTTGTTCTGCGTGTCGTGCTAATTCAAGTGCATGATGCAGTGAAAACTGTACTGATTGATCATCACGTACAGGTGCGAGTTCAAGAATGGCAAATTTTGTGTCTTGCAGGGAACGCATCATTTATTCCAGCTTGATTAAAGAGAGTTTTATCATACGATGCTGCACTGATTTTGTATATCGAAAATTTTCGATATATGGGCGAGTCATGAGATATTACCATTTAACAACGCGCGACATTCATCCAAAAAGCACGCTTTATAAAAAAACATTTATCCAAGCAAGTAGTCAGCAAACAAAAAGCACCCGAAGGTGCTGATTGTTAGAAGTATCGTGAGAAATTAACGACGTTTACCATTTTTATAGTGACCTAAATGTAAGCCATTGTCTTTGCGGTAACGGTCATTATAACGGTAGTCATTGTAGCGATAGCCACGGCTATCATAGCGGCGGTCATAACGATCATCACGACGGTCTTCACTAACTTTTTGACCTAATACTGCACCACCTGCAGAGCCGAGTCCTGCACCGACATAGCCACCATTGTTGCCTGCCATATTGCGACCAACGCTATATCCACCTGCACCGCCCAAGGCAGCACCAATCATGGCACCGTTACGGTCACGTTTATTGGCAGAAGCTGCAGCACCGCCCGCACCACCAATGGCTGAACCAATCATCGCGCCTGTTTGTCCACCCATTTGTTGACCAATTGCTGCTCCGACAGCACCACCCAAGGCAGAACTTACGGCAACACGTGTATCGTTTGCATGCGCAGTACTCATAAGCAAGGCAGAACTTGCGATAACGCTACCCAATAAAATACGATTAAGTTTCATGCGGATGCTCCAAATATTGATTAATATGTTTTGTAATGAAGATATAGAAACAGATGGCAAAGATCGTGAAGGGCAATGAGGTAAATCTGCAAAGTTTGGTAAAGACTTTGTAATTGCACTGCTAAATTTCTTCATATTGATTATGGTCGTTTTTTTGAACTGATATATGAAGAAAAATTAATCCTATAAAAAAGCATCAAACCTGTGTTGATGCTTTTTTGCTGCTCTATGCCTATCGTTCAAGATTAACGACGGTTGCGTTTTTTCTTCCATTTACGTTCTTGATAGCGGTCATATTCTTTATCTTTCGAGATTTTATTGCCGAGTGCTGCACCACCTGCTGCACCTAAAGCTGAACCAATATAACCACCATTGGTACCGCCCATATTTTTACCTACGGTATAACCCGCACCACCACCCAAAGCACCACCAATTGCAGATTCAGTACGATGACGCTTATCACTCGCCACGGCTGCACCACCAGCACCGCCTAAGGCAGCGCCTAGTGTTGCACCCGTAGTACCACCCATATTTTTACCAATAGCTGTACCTGCAACACTGCCTAAAGCACTGGCTGCGGCAACGCGCGTAGTATTGTCTGCATAAACGTTGGCACTGAGCATTGAAGCTGTGGCTAAAGCTGCTGTCATTAACATTGCATTAAGTTTCATGTTGAACTCCATGTCCATTTATAGGACTTATTTATGATCAATTTTGATGGGCTCAATTTAACAAAGCGCCGCTTTTAAAATGTGGAGAGTGCAGACGAGATTGGTGTTCTTTGGTGTGGGCTTTGTATGAGTTTGATTAAAATTGCTAAAAAAATGTCCAAATGCTGATGCTAATTGCGGTACTTGGTGAGTTGTACATTCACCGCAATGCACAGCATCATCAAGCAGAAATACTGCTAGAACATCTGCAGATAGGCATTTCAAACATCGTACAGACTTAATAATGATGTTATTTGGGTGGTAGAATCGGTAAACTATGCGCAATTTTTTATTTCGCTGTGCTGCGTGTTGCATGTAACAGCCTTTGCATTGAGATTTTTTAAACAATGAAAGAATCGTTACGTTTACGATTAGATCAGCTTTCTGACCGCCATGAAGAATTGACTGCTTTGTTGGCAGATGTTGAAGTGATTTCAGATAACAAGCGTTTTCGTCAATTATCACGTGAACACAGTGATTTAGACGAAATTACGGCAGTGTGGTCACAATACACACAAGCCGAAGCCGATATTGAAACAGCCGAAGCAATGTTGTCTGATCCTGACTTTAAGGAAATGGCGCAAGAAGAAATTAAAGACAATAAAGCGCTGATTCAGCAACTTGAAGCTGACTTAAATATTTTAATGATTCCAAAAGACCCGAATGATGCCAACTCGGCTTATTTGGAGATTCGCGCAGGGACAGGTGGCGATGAAGCTGCGATTTTTTCGGGTGACTTATTCCGCATGTATAGCAAATATGCCGAAAGTCAGGGCTGGAGAATCGAAATTTTATCTGAAAATGAAGGTGAACACGGCGGATATAAAGAAGTCATTTGCTTGGTGAATGGCGAAGGCGTGTATGGCCGTTTGAAGTTTGAAAGTGGTGCGCATCGTGTGCAACGTGTTCCTGCGACTGAATCGCAAGGTCGTGTGCATACATCAGCGTGTACTGTGGCAATTTTACCTGAAGTAGATGTAGACACCACGGTAGATATTAACCCTGCCGATTTGCGTATCGATACCTATCGTGCTTCGGGTGCGGGTGGTCAGCACGTTAACAAAACCGACTCTGCAGTGCGTATAACCCACATTCCGACGGGTACTGTGGTGGAATGTCAGGAAGAGCGTTCACAGCATAAAAACAAAGCGAAAGCGATGGCGTTGTTGGCATCACGTTTGGAAAATGCCAAACGTGCTGCAGCAGATGCAGCAACTTCAGAAATGCGTCGTGATTTGGTGGGTTCGGGTGACCGTTCTGAGCGTATTCGTACCTATAACTATCCGCAAGGACGTATGACAGATCATCGTATTAACCTGACTTTATATAAGTTGGATGCGGTGATGGAAGGTGATTTAACTGAACTACTAGATAGTCTGCATCGTGAATATCAGGCAGATCAGTTGGCGATGCTTGCTCAGCAAAACGGTGGTTAATGAATATTGCGCAAGCCTTGGCGCTACGTGGTGAAGTCGATAGCTATGAGCGTCAAGAAAATATTTGGTTGTTAGAGCATTTTTTAGGACTCAGTGCGCTTGAATTAAAATATCGTGCAGATCAGGAATTGAGTGCCGCGCAAGAGCAGATGTATGTGCAGGCTTTGGCACGTATAGCAGCAGGCGAGCCTTTGGCGTATATCACAGGTTCACAGCCATTTTGGACACTGGATTTAAAAGTCACGCACGATACTTTGGTGCCACGTCCTGATACCGAGGTTTTGGTCGAAACTGTGTTGGCTTTGTCATTACAACGTGATGCTGTAATTGTCGATTTAGGCACAGGTACAGGGGCGATTGCTTTGGCTTTAGCATCTGAACGTCCAGATTGGCAGGTAACCGCAACCGATATTTACCTGCCAACGCTTGCAGTTGCTCAAGAAAATGCAAGCAAGCATGCTTTAAATCAGGTGCAATTTGCCCGTGGTGCATGGTTTGAGGCATTGGGTTCAGCAGCCGAGCCACGTTTTGATTTAATTGTATCTAATCCGCCGTATATAGATGCTAATGATGCACACATGTCTGCTTTGGCAGCAGAGCCTGAACGTGCATTGGTGGCAGCAGATCAGGGTTTGGCAGATATTCTGCAGATTATTTCGCAGGGTAAGCACTGGCTGAAAGCAAATGGATGGATTGCACTAGAGCATGGCTATGACCAAGCTTTAGCAGTGCAAGCGATTTTTGCAGAACACGGTTTTTCTGACATTCGTACAGTCAAAGATTATGCAGGCAATGATCGGGTGACTTTAGCACAATGGCTTGCTGGCTGATGTGTTATATCAGTTAAAAATCTTGTGAGATCTATTTATCAGCTTGCAAACATAGACGAATGATTAGCAAAGTTTAAGTGCAAGACCAATTTATGAGCCTCAACTCAACTGATGTCAGCTTAGGTTGCCTTTCACTGCCAAAATTGCAGGTGGCAGTTCTTCGCCAAGTGAACTCAGCATTTCCCGTTCAATTAATCGCACCATGGAGTTGAGCGGTAAATCATTGTCTTGCAGGCCAAAAGGTTCTTCAAGTTGTTCGCTGAGAGCATCTAAACCTAAGAATAAATAGGCAATTAAACCCACCAAAATTGGTGTCCAGATTCCTAAACTTGCTTCTAAACTAAAAGGCAGAATAAAGCAGAAGCAATACACAGTGCGGTGCAACAAGACTGAATAAGAAAAAGGCAAGGGTGTGCTGAGAATTCGATCGCAACCTGCTTGCACATTACCCAATTCAACAATATGTTGATTCAAGCCTTGATAAATAATATCGGAAATTTCACCTGTTTTCAGTGCGCTGACTAACTCTTTTTGAATGCTTTCTAAAATAAACTGTGCGGCATTAATATGCGGAAATAATGCTTCATAATCTGCAGATGTGAGGTTGACTTTGTTTTGATAAAAATCGATAGGTTGGTTTTGATTGCGTAAACGGTTACGCAATAAATTACTAAACAACATGACCCGATACATCAAGACCCGACGCTGTTGATCTGGCAGTACGTATGAGTCACGTGAAATATGCCGTGATGTTGCAATTAACGTCCCCCACAATTTTCGACCTTCCCACCAACGTTCATAACTGGCGTTATTTCTAAAACTGAGGAAAATAGACAAAATAATACCGAAAATGGTAAAGCCAATGGCTGGTACGCTCGGCACTTGAAAAAAGTGGTGAGAAGACAAATACACTAAGACCGTAGAAAGGAAGACCACAATTGCAAGTGCAGGTAAGACCGTGGGTAAAATTGTCCCATACCATGCAAACAGTAGGGTAAAACTGTTGTTTTTATTGCGAATAATCATCTTGATGCATCCTTGAAGCTGTCCTTAGTGTTTCATAGACAAACAACGCTTGGCAAGATGATAGCTAGCTTTTGATTCAAAAAGCAGCAAGCGGCTTAAAGTCAATTTTTCTTATTTATTATTGCAACAGCCAATAAAAAAGTGATGCCATGAAGACATCACTTTTTAAATACTTTCAGCAACTGAATGCTCAAAGTTTTAGCTTACATCGGGTAATCTTGCAAACAGTCTGGAATTTCAACTTGTGCCAAACTGTCTGTTTCTAAAGCTAAACATAGTGCAACAATTTTAGCGGTATCGCACAGGTGTTCATCTTTGAGTGCTAAACCTGCTTGTAAAGATTGTAAATCTTCTTGGCAAATATCTAGGGCTTGCGCTGCTTCAAGTGCATCTTCACGTTTGAAAAACGCAGACATGACATTGCGTAACTGTTCTTCTGAGGTATTTAGAATACTTTGATTGAGTAATTCATCTAATTGGTCAGAAGCTTGGTTGAGGGAGTGAGAGAAATTTTGAACTAGATTGTGTTCAAGTACATCCATCATCTTAAGCATGGGGAAACCTCCAAAGATGCTCGTACATTTAATATTACAGGGGGAGTATGACAGCCGAATTGCATAAAATTTATGCTTTAAATTGATTGAAAAGTAAACTAAATTTAATACTTTGACAATGCAGTGCCGATGAACGTCCAGTTCACTGCTCAACCTTGAAATCACAGCGATGAGTTTTCTTTTATAATTAAGTTGTTTGTAAAATACACAAAATAGTGGCTGAGTAGTAGGTGATAAGTCACGCAATTATGAGCTTTCAATTATGAGCTTTCGGTATATTGTCGATATGCACCAGGATTGACCCCAGTCCATTTTTTAAAGGCACGATGAAAAGCGCTAGGATCATGGAAATTTAATTGATCGCTAATTTCCTGAAGTGATTGTTGGGTTTTGCTCAACAATTCAATTGCCGTATCTCGACGGATTTCATTTTTTAATTGCTTATAGCTGGTGCCTTCCTGCTTTAAACGCCGTTGGAACGTCGCTTCAGACATATTGAAATGTTGGGTTAATTCGTTCAGTTCTAACCACTCACTCGGCGGCAATCGCATTAATTGTTTACGGATTTTATGACTCAGCGCATGTGGGTTTTTATAACGCACCAAAAGGTTAAAAGGTGTTTGTTTTAAAAAGCGTTTCCAACTTTTTTTATCCTGCTTGATTTTTAAATCAAGATGTTTTGCCTCAAAATAAATCTTATGCGCTGTACACGCATATTCAATTTCATCACAGAAACGGACACGATAATCAGCATCATCCTGCGGGGCAGCACATTTGAGTTGCATGTTTAAAATAGCGATACGTTGTCCTGTCAGCCAGCACATCAAGCCATGAATCAGCATTAAATAAGTGGCATAACTAAACATCGGTTTCACTTGATCTTTATCGTGAATGGTTAAGATTGCATATTCACCATCTACGTTTAATTCACCTGAAAAATCATCCAGTATTAAATTAAAGAAATTTAAAATGTCCTGTAATGCGGCCTTTAAATGCTCTGCTTGGTACACCCATTTAGACAAGAGTTGATAACTGCCACGACGCATAGCATGGCTGTCCATGCCAAAAAATTCATCGTTCATGGCATCTGCCAGTGCAATCCACAATTGACCATATTGCAGAATTGACACCCTCGCTTTGTTGGAATGTAACAGCTCTGCAGGAATACCCGCCGTCTGCAAAATAGCATGCGTATCCATACCGCGTTGCTGTGCAGTATGCAAAGCTTCATGGACTAAAGCAATTGAAATTGTACCTTTGCTGTAAGTGAGCTGAGTTGCATTCATGGGATGGCGTGGTATTCCATTTACAAGTTGAGTGTTCAAATACATCATAGTCGATGCAGGGTTTGGAAATTGTACTCTAGCTTGAGTGTGATTAATCTGTTTCTTAAGTTGTATCAACCTGAAAATTTATAAGGAAAATAAAATGAAAATTCAAGGAAAAGTCTGTGTGGTCACGGGTGGTGCATCGGGTTTAGGCGCTGCGACTGCACAACATTTAGTTGCGCAAGGTGCAAAAGTTATTTTGGTTGATATGAATCAAGAACTTGGGCAGCAGCTTCAACAGCAATTGGGCGAAAATGCAGACTTCGTAGCTGTAGACGTGACCGATGAAAACCAAGTACAGCAGCTTTTTAACCATATTGAGCAAAAATACGGACAGTTAAATGGCTTGGTGAATTGTGCAGGCATTGCACCGTCTGCCAAAGTCTTGGGACGTGATGGTTTGCATGATTTGGCAATGTTCCAAAAAGTGCTGAATATTAATGTCACGGGCAGTTTTAATATGATCCGTTTTGCGGCACAACTGATGGCGAAATATGACTTAGCCGCCGATGAAGAAGAGCGTGGTGTGATTGTGAATACTGCTTCGGTTGCAGCATTTGATGGGCAGATTGGACAAAGTGCGTATTCTGCATCGAAAGGTGCAATTGTGGGGATGACGCTGCCTTTGGCACGTGAATTGGCACGTGAAGCCATTCGGGTGATGACGATTGCCCCCGGTATTATGGAAACCCCGATGCTGAAAGCATTTCCACAGCATGTGCAAGATGCTTTAGGGCAAATGGTGCCATTTCCACCACGTTTGGCAAAGCCTGAAGAATTTGCGCAATTGGTGGGTCATATTTTTGAAAATGGTTATTTAAACGGTGAAGTGATTCGTTTGGATGGCGCAATTCGTATGCAACCGAAATAAGTTATGACGATGCTATATCCATAAAATAGCCTAAGCAAAAATTCAAGTATTGAAAAACTGGATACTAAAAAACCGTTGCAATACAGCACAAGGATGTTGCGCGCATTCCTGACAAAAACAACATCTACCATATAAACAGAGGGTCACCATGATTTTAAGCCATGAACAAAAAATGATTCAGGATATGCTGCGCAGTTATGCACAGGAAAAGCTTAAACCAACTGCAGCGGCACGTGATAAAACTGCTGAATTCCCTGCAAAGGAGTTAAAAGAACTGGGTGAGCTAGGTGCTTTGGGCATGACCGTTGCAGAAGAATGGGGCGGTGCAGGTTTAGATTATGTATCTCTCGTTTTAGCCTTAGAAGAAATTGCTGCGGGTGATGGTGCAATTTCAACGATTGTGAGTGTGCAAAACTCATTGCCATGCGGAATTACACAACGCTACGGCACAGAGGCGCAAAAACAAAAATATTTAACTAAACTGGCAACAGGCGAATGGTTAGGCTGCTTTTGTTTAACTGAACCACAAGTCGGCTCTGATGCCAGCGCGATTGAATGTAAAGCTGAAAAAGATGGCGAGGATTGGGTTTTAAATGGCACCAAGCAGTTTATCACCACAGGCAAATATGCAGATGTTGCTTTAGTTTTTGCTGTAACGGACAAAACTGCGGGTAAAAAAGGCATTTCCTGCTTTTTAGTCCCGACGAACACACCAGGTTATATCGTGGCACGTTTAGAAGACAAAATGGGACAGCACTGTTCCGATACCGCCACCATCGTGTTGGAAAACTGCCGTATTCCTGCAGAAAACCTATTGGGGCAAGAAGGTGAAGGCTACAAAATTGCACTCTCTAATTTAGAGTCGGGGCGTATTGGTATTGCCGCGCAATCGGTGGGTATGGCGCGAGCAGCTTTAGATGCAGCCGTGGACTATGCCAATGAGCGTAAAGCTTTTGGAGTTGAAATTGTGCAACATCAGGCAGTCGCGTTTCGCTTGGCAGATATGGCAACACAGATTGAAGCTGCACGACAGCTCATTCTACATGCCGCAAGCCTCAAAGATGCAGGCTTACCGTGTTTAAAAGAAGCATCTATGGCCAAGCTTTTTGCTTCAACCATGGCAGAGCGTGTGTGTTCAGATGCGATTCAAATACATGGGGGCTATGGCTATGTATCTGATTTCCCAGTTGAACGTATTTACCGCGATGTGCGCGTTAGCCAAATTTATGAAGGTGCATCCGATATTCAGCGTTTGGTGATTGCACGTGAAGTGACTAAGCGTTAAAGCTGAGTATCTAAAACTTTAGTCGGTGTCCAAAGCTTGCAAGGTTATTGCAGGATGTGGAAATTGAGAAAATGTTCAAATCATGTTTAGCTAACTTGATTGCAAAATACGCGAAGATCATGTCGTGATTGCGTTGCATGATCGACTTCAACACAGCAAACCTAATTTAAATTTTAAAGAGCGATTCAATCCTAACTTGTAAAAACGGTTAAAACAATAACGCATATTGCTGCAAATGAATTGCAGTGTCATCAGTTTAAGACGGAGCTTAAAAGAATGAAAACTTTGCAAGAGGCATATCAACAGTTTGATATTGAGCAACTGATTCAAACCCAATTGGCAGGAACGCCAACGGCACTTAATGCCTATGAAGAATGTTGCGGACGCTATACGGGTACTCAACAAACTGCCTTAATTTGGGAAGGCAAACACGGTCAAACTGCATCGTGGACATTTGATCAACTGGCAGAAGCATCTGGAAAATTGGCAAATTATTTTACTCAACTGGGCTTAAAAGCAGGTGATTGTATTGCAGGATTATTGCCGCGTACGCCTGAATTGTTAATTACGGTTTTTGCCACATGGCGCATTGGGGCAGTGTATCAGCCTTTATTTACAGCCTTTGAATCTAAAGCGATTGAGCACCGTATTCAAACTGCAAAGACGCAGCTCATTGTGACCAATACTGAGCAGCGTCCAAAACTAAATGCCTTGTCTAATGTGAAAATTTTAACTGTGGACGCAGCAAATCAAGCTCAAAACCATGATACAGATTTTTGGCAAGTTCTAAGCACTCAAGACACTTACTTTGAAACCGTGTATCGCAGTTTTGAAGATGATTTTCTGATGATGTTTACATCAGGCACTACGGGTTTAGCTAAATCTGTACCTGTGCCTTTAAAAGCCATTGTGGCATTTAAAGGTTATATGCAGCATGCAGTCGATTTAAGAGCAGAAGATTCATTTTGGAATTTAGCCGACCCTGGTTGGGCTTATGGCTTGTATTACGGTATTACAGGGCCACTGAGTTTGGGGCATAGCATTATTATGGATGAACGTCCATTTAGTGTTGATCATGCACTGGAAATTATCCGTAAATATCAGGTGAGTAATTTAACAGGTTCACCAACCGCATTTAGAATGTTCTTTGGTTTTAAAGAAAAGTTTGATGGTGATATTCAACGACATCTGCGTGTGGTTAGCAGTGCAGGCGAGCCGCTCACACCAGAAGTGATTCATTGGTTTAAGCATGATTTACAAGTCAATATTTATGATCAATATGGACAAACCGAATTGGGGATGGTGATTGCCAATCATCATGCACTGGAACATCAGAAAAAAGTAGGTTCTGCGGGTTATGCTATTCCTGGACATCGTTTCGCGGTTTTAAATGCACAGCATCAGGAAGTCGCTCACGGCGAAATTGGCACACTTGCACTGGATGAATCACAATCGCCTTTAATGTGGTTCAAAGGTTACGATGGGGATGACCGTAAATCATTTGTGGGACAGTATTATTTAACGGGTGATACGGTACGTTTAAATGAATTTGGTGGGATTGATTTTATTGGTCGTGCAGACGATGTCATTACAACTTCGGGTTATCGTGTCGGGCCTTTTGATGTAGAAAGTACTTTGCTTGAATGTGAGGAAGTGCTTGAATCCGCAGTAATTGGTAAGCCAGACCCAGAGCGTACAGAAGTGGTAAAAGCCTTTGTGGTGTTAAAAAATCAATATCAACCAAGCACTGCATTGCAGGAAAAGCTGCAACAGTATGTGCGTTCACGCTTATCGAAACATGCCTATCCTAAAGAAATTGAATTTGTCAGCAGTTTGCCTAAAACATCCAGTGGAAAAATTCAGCGTAATTTATTGAAGCAACAAGAAATTGCAAAACAAAATGCTTTTAAAAAAGTGAGCTAAATTCAGCCAATAGGCCCTGTTAATTATTGCGCCATAAGAAAAACGCCATTCATACAGATTGGCGTTTTTTTAAATCTGTATTCTTTATTTAAACCACCCGATTATGCAAGCACGAACTGAATCGATAGAAAATGTGTGCATCATATTGGTGATGTGATATTTTCAACTTTATGCTGACACAATGAACAAGGCTGCATGTACTTCGATTACGATAAAAGCATGTAGGCAGCGCAATACATATTGGGGGAGAACATCATGGTAACAGCTCATTTAAATTTCACGCAGCCGTCAAAGCGGATATTTACGAAGTCGATATGGATGGGCGCAGCTTTACTGTTGTGTGCCTCTGGCAGTTATGCACAAAACTGGAACCCAGCGCCAACTGCTGAAAGTACAGCCTATTCCAGCTATCCAGCAGCAAAAACGCCACAAAAAAATTATGCAGTCTTTGCCGAATACGCCAATTTTGAAGCAGATTTTGACAGTGGCGATACAGTAGAACTAGATGGTTTTGCTTTGGGTGTTTCCACCACGCCACATCGCTCAGGTTTTTATGGCAGATTGGAATTCTTAAAAAACAATGAATACGATTTGGATTATTATGAATTCAATATGGGTGGGAATTTAAACCTGATCAGCTATCATGGTTTGTATTTCAATACATACGCAGGTCTAGGTTATAGCGGCGCAAGTTCAAAGCTGCTTGCCAATGATGTCAATTTTGTCACTTTACCTGTGGGCGTAGAAGTCGGTTTGAACTTTGTTCCTGATTTCTCGATTTACGCCACTGCCGGTTATAAATGGTTATATGACAGCACCTCGAATACCACCTGTAAAGATGGGGCAACCTCAGACAAAGTCGGGAATACGGCATGTTACTGGAATGGTGGAATTGCCTATTATAATGAATATATAGGCGATGCCGATGGCGTTACTTATAACGTAGGCATGCGGATGCACTTTTAAGCAAGTCGTTGCACATCTCCATCTGTTCAAATACGCAACAATTCAACCGCCGTCATGGCGGTTTGCTTTGAATACCCGTTATACTTGGCGTTTTGGTTTTGCAGAATAGGGCATTTTCTTGGAAAGCATATTCGATACTCAGTTGGAATTGAGCGATGCAGAAATGCATCTATATAGCCGACAAATTTTATTGGATGGCTGGGATATTGAAGCCCAAGAAAAATTAAAACTGGCCAACGTACTTGTTGTGGGGGGTGGCGGGATTGGCTGTTTAAGCGCAGAATTACTTGCACGTGCAGGCGTGGGAAAAATCACTCTGATTGATGCTGATGTGATTGAAACCAGTAATTTGCAACGACAAATCGCCTATACCCCCGCAGATTTAGGCTTTTATAAGGCCGAAATTCTCGCAAAAAGATTAATGCAAATTAATCCTTATATCGAGATTGTTTGTTTAACCACGCTGTTAGATGCGCAAAATGCAGGCACTTTAGTTGCCCAACAAGACCTAGTTTTAGATGGTTGTGATAATTTCAGTACCCGATATTTGGTCAATCAATATTGCCGACAATTGAATGTACCTTTACTCAGTGCCTCTGCCATTGGTTTTCAAGGGCAAATGTTCATGGTCGAAGGTGATTCTGCTTGCTATGAATGTCTGTTCCCGAAAGAACAACATGCCAATGAAAGTTTGCGCTGCGCTGACAGTGGCGTATTGGCAACCACTCCCAACGTCATGGCCAGTTTACAAGCGCATCATGCCTTATTGTACTTGGGTTTAGGCAACACCGCGCTGAAACAAAAGCTATTACTTTGGGATGGTTTAAGCATGAAACAACGCTTATTGTCGTTTGATCAAGACCACAACTGTCCAGTTTGTCAGGCAAGATAGCCTTTTTACTTGGCAATTTTTTGTTAAACTCTCACTACTTTAATATGACTCAGACATGATGAAAAATAATATCTGGTTAGATGGTTTACGTTCAGTTGCTCGCATGGGTGAAACTGCCGTAGTGGCAGCCAAAGCAGGCATTAAATATGCCACTGAAAAGCCAAGTAATGCCAAACTCATGCGCGAAACATTTGAATCTTTAGGTTCAACCTACATTAAACTTGGGCAGTTTATTGCCAGTACACCGTCATTGTTCCCGCGTGAATATGTCGAAGAGTTTCAAGGTTGTTTAGACCAAACTCCAACTTTACCGTTTAGCTATGTGCAGCAAGTATTGGCATCTGAATTTGCAGGGCGCAATTTAGATGAAATATTTGCCTCAATAGATGAAAAGCCTTTAGCTTCAGCATCTATCGCACAAGTGCATGCTGCAAAATTGGTAAGTGGCGAAGATGTGGTGATTAAAGTGCAAAAACCGGGGGTAGAAACTATTCTCTATACCGATTTAAACGTCTTGCACTGGGCGACTAAACTGCTCGAAAAAGCTGTGCCCAAAGTCAAATTTGCGTCATTGGCCGATATTGTCGAAGAAATCAAAACCCGTATGGTGCGTGAAGTCGATTTTATTGAAGAAGCGCGTAACCTAGATGATTTTATTAATTATCTGAATTTGACCCAAAACAAAAAAGCTACTGCACCTAAGGTCTATCATCAATATTCCACCCGTCGCGTATTGACCATGCAGCGTTTGTATGGCGTACCTTTGACCGATTTTGACGTGGTGAAACAAGTATCTAACGATCCATCGCAAGTGTTGATTACTGCCATGAATACATGGTTTGGTAGCTTGATGATGTGTAACAGTTTCCATGCCGATTTACACGCAGGCAACCTGATGTTGCTTGAAGATGGGCGTGTCGGCTTTATTGATTTTGGTATTGTTGGACAGCTGAATCCTGAAGTGTGGACTGCATGTATGGCTTTTATGGATGCCTTGCAAAATACCAACTACACGCTTATGGCGGAAAATATGCTCAAAATGGGCATGACTGACACGCAAATTGATACTCAGGTTTTGGCAGCAGATTTAGAGCGTTTATTTAGTGGCGTATTGCTGGCCGATCCTCAAGAGTTGCTGACTTCTAACCCTGCCGATTTAAATGACATTATGCTCGATATGGTTGCAGTGGGTGAGCGTCATGGGATTCGTTTCCCGCGTGACTTTGCTTTACTGTTCAAGCAAATGCTGTACTTTGACCGTTTCATGCGCGTTTTAGCACCTTATACCGATATTTATGCCGATCAACGATTGCAGATGGTACAAAGCATTGATCCGAATTTGTTGTTAAAGCATTAATTACCCATATTGGTCGAATCAAGCTTTCTGGTTGCATATTTTAAAGCCACCGATCTTTTGTTTTATGAGTTCAGTGTGGCTTTAAAATACGGCAAATATCCCTTTCAATAGAAAGAGATAGAAGGATTTAAAATGAAATATAGAGTGTGGTCATGGATGCAATTATCATTGAAGGCTTAAAGGTAGAAACAGTCGTCGGCTGTTTTGCATGGGAGCGTCAGATTCAACAACCGCTTATGTTGGATTTGATTATTGCCACCAATTTAAGCCAAGCTGCAGCTTCAGATGAGTTGCAAGACACGCTCAATTATGCAGAAATTTGCAGCATTTCAGCGCAAGTGATTCAGCAGGCTGCGCCCAAATTGATTGAGCATGCCGCACAATTGGTATTGGATGCACTTTTTACGACTTTTGCCGCCATTGAATCCATTACCATCACCATTCGCAAACCTGCCATTATTCCAGAAGCCAATTCTGTAGGAATTCGTCTTGAACGCCACCGAAACGATTTTTGCCCTCGCTCTGGCGAGTAACTGCGAAGCACCGCGTCAGTTTAAAAATGCCTATCAGCAAATTGCTGCATTGGGTGAAGTGCATTTTTCGCACATTTATCTGATTCCATGCCGTGATGGAATTGGTGCAGACTATTGGAATTCTGCTTGTTTGCTAAAAAGCCGTTTAAGCTTTGAGCATCTAAACGTCATCCTTAAGGAATTGGAAGTTGCAGCAGGGCGTGTGCGCCCATCGCATGATATTCCGCTGGATATTGATATTATTGCGTGGGGTGAAAATTTAGCTCAAATGCAATTCAATCCGAAAAAAATGCCACTTGCTTTAGATGTTAAAATTCCAATGTGGGATATTTGGCAAGATGAGGCTTTTGTGCATTCTGCGCATGACTATCCCATTGTGAGTTGTGAAGAATAAATCAGCCAATAAAAGGTGTAGATTCGTACTACACATCTTTAAATTTTGGCTGTGATCTGTGATCTCGTTTCGGTTAACATCACCGTGTCATATCTTTCTGATATATTTGTATGAAAAACCATCAAAAACAATATTTTTCTGTATTTATACGGCTTTGCACTTAAAAAATATCCACAAAATCTGCGGATAAATCTTGGGATAACTCAAGATCGGCTCTTTCTCTGTTATTTTTTGATCGTTTTAATCGAGATGTTTTCTATTCCAATGACATAAAAAAACGCCCACAATTGTGAGCGTTTAAGTGTTATCAATTCATTAAATATAATAACTGGTCTTGGTCATGAGCTTGGAAATCGCAGTCATGGTCAAACGTACAGGTACAGGCAAATCTACACCACCTGCTTTGAGCGCCGTATCGCGATGATGCAATTCATCTTCATTCATTTGGACTAGAATTTTACGTGAACGATCATCTTGTTCAGGCAATTGGCTAATATGATGTTCTAAATGCAAGCTGACTTGACGTTCAGTTTCTGCCACAAAACCCAAACTGTATTTATCGCCCGCAATACCTGCAATTGCACCCATCCCAAAAGACAAGCCATACCATACAGGATTAAGCAAACTGGTGTGACTGTCTAACTCTTTTAAGCGGTCTTCGCACCACGCCAAATGGTCTTGTTCTTCAATTGCAGCCTGTTCCATTTCACGACGTACATTGGGCAATTTCGCAGTTAAAGCCTGACCGTGATATAAGGCTTGTGCACAGACTTCACCACTATGGTTTACTCGCATTAAGCCTGCAACATGACGTGCTTCACTCACAGCCAATTTGGTTTCAACCGTATTGCCCGGGTTTTCACGTTGAGCCGAAGTTGTGCCAGGTACTAAACTACGTAAGGCTTGGTCAAATGAATGAATAAACTTGTCGATGCCTGTGTAATGACGCATGAAATTAATCCTCCAAAGAGTCCTGTGCAGTATCTAACATTGGCTTGAGCTTTAACAAGAGCCAAAAGGTGAAAACAGCACTTAAAACAGCCGTAATACTAAATAAAATTTTTAAATCAATTTTTAAAATGCTTAAAATTAAAATCGAAAAAATGGCAGATGACACCATAAATACCGCATTTAAAATATTGTTGGCTGCGACCACACGTGCGCGGTGCGAGCGAGGGGAATAGGCTTGCATCATGGCATACAAGGGCACAATGTAAAAACCGCCACTAATGCCCAGTAAAGTGACTGCACACATGACATGATAATAACTCCAGCCTTGCTGAAAGACTTCGGCTAAGCCCAGTAGTGCGCCTGTTTTTTCTGGTACAAAAGCCAATGTGCCTGCCAAATAAAAAGCAAAGACGGTTAAACCGACTGCGCCAATAGGCACCATTTTAATATTGACCTCGGTACCGCCTATTTTACGGCAGAGCAAAGAACCTACGCCAATACCGACAGAAAAGAGTGTCAGTAATAAACTCACCACATTTTCAGAAGCATGCAAGTTTTGTTGAGTGAGCTGTGGAATTTGGGTTAAATACGTTGCCCCATAAAACCAATACCAAGAATTGCCCAATAATATTAGAAAAATCATCGGCAGGCTTTTGGCATATTTTAAAGTCTGGAAACTGGTACGGAAAAAATTCCAGTCAATTTGAATGTCGGGTGCCGTGACGCGCTGCGTCAGCACAAAACGACTTGAGGCATAACCAATTAGTGCAATAATCACCACAGTTAAGCTAATCCAGACTAAATTGCCTGCAGATACCGAAATCACTGCACCGCCTAAAATCATCCCCAATAAAATTGCAATGGATGTACCTGACTGGAAAATTGCATTGCCCGACATCAGTTCATGCGGTTTGAGTACTTCAGGCAAAATGGCATATTTGATTGGGCCAAAAAAGGTCGATTGTGCGCCCATTAAAAATAAGGCAATCAGCAATAGCCACAAATTTCCTAAAATAAAACCAACGGTACCAATCAGCATGATAATAATTTCCAGCAATTTGATGGCACGTACCAATTGGGCGCGTTCATACTTGTCTGCCAGCTGTCCTGCGGTGGCAGAAAAAATGAAATAAGGCAAAATAAACAGCAAGGCAGCCAAATTGTTCAGGGTGCTGACATTTGCAGATTGCTGGCTAATCAATCCATAGGTAAAGACCAAAAGCAGCGCTTGTTTATATACGTTATCATTGAGTGCGCCAAAGAATTGGGTGAGAAACATCGGCAAAAAGCGACGACTCTTTAACAAATGTTCATTTTTTTTCATGCGTGATTAACTTCGTTTAGTTTTATTAAGAAATGTGACCACTTGATATAATTGTACAGAAAATCATGTATGATGTTTCAAGTATTTCACTAATGAAAAAATCGAACAAATAGTGTTTATACGTGGGTTGATTGGGGTTTATCCAAAAAATTAAATCAGTTTAGAGTTTTTTATGCTTGTAAATACAAACTTTAAAAAATCAGTACTGTGTTCCAGTATGCATGCAATTTTATGCTGGAATATGCCGAAAAAGCTCGGACTAAGTCTGTTTTTAGGTTTAGTTGCATCCTCAAGTTTTGCAGAAAGTCTTAAGGTATCTAACTCCAACACCCAACTCGCTGAAAATCCTACATCACTGCAGACTCCAACTACAGAAGAAGCACAAAATTTAGCTGAAGAAATTAAACAACTGGCAGCAGCACAAGGTAAAGACAGTGCCCAAGATCTACAAAAAATAGAAGAAGCTTTAGAGCAAGCGCAAACACCTGAATTTAATAGTCTAGAAATGCTGCAACAGCAACAACAGGCAGGGGCATCTTTTGCTGAATTTCAGCCTATCGAATTTGAAGACTTAGAATATTTACCCATTGCACCTGTAGATCAGGGGCTTGCCAATGAAATTTTTCAGGTGGCAGAACAAGCCAAACAAGAAGCGATGCTAGACCGCAATGGTCAAGTGCCAGAAACGTTGGTTCAAGACGCAACACAGCAGGAGCTACTGCAAATTGATCAAGCGCCTGTAAATGTCGATCAGCTCATAACCAATATTCAGGCAGACAGTAATTTTGTAGTGGAAGCCAATCCTAACGATACCTTAATGACTGAATTGGGCTGGATGACGCAGGTCGAAAATGTCGATAAACTCGGTTTTTTCAGACGTTTACTGTATAAAGTCCGTCCACCGCGTGAGCTAAATACAGCCAAAGTGCCGCGTATTAGTGCAGATGTAGTCATTACCGCAAAAGGCGCCAATGGTACACAAAACTCAATTGGAGAGGTATCGCCCGATGCTTATCGTACAGCGGTAGATCAGTTAAGTGCCAATATTAAGGCCAAACTGTCCAGTTTTACCCAGGAGTCTTTTGCAGATTTTCCATCGGCATTGCCGCAACTGCGTACGTTGTCAAATCAGGCTGCGCAGGCGGTGGGTTTTTATAATGCCGAGTTTAAGTTTGAAAAACTCAGTGATAGCCGCGTGCGTGTGCAGGTTGTGCCAAATCCACCTGTGGCGATTAAACAGCAAAATATTGAATTTACAGGTGAAGGACAATACGAGGCACAATTTCAGGTTATTGGTGTCTTGCCTGATCAAGAAGTAGATGATGTGTTTAATCATGGTTTGTATGAGCAAACCAAAAAACGAATTACCGATGCCGCTTCAGATAACGGTTATTTTGACAGTTACTGGCGTTTGCATGACGTTAAAGTCGCTCAACCTCAAAATACAGCCGATATCAATTTACGTTATGAAACAGGCGAGCGTTATAAACTCGGAAATGTTGAATTTCGTATGAGCGATCCAAATCAAGAATTCCCTTTGGATATGGATATTCTGCAAAGTATGGTCACTTGGCAGGACAATGCTGACTATACTTTTTGGCGTGTAAATGGTTTGGCCAATAACCTCACCAACTCGCGTTATTTCAACTACACCTTAGTTGATACGATCCGTCCTGATCCTGTAGAGCATCCTTTGGAATTGCCACCTGATATTCAGGCTTTGGTCGATCAACAAAAAATCTCAGTTTACGATGCCACAGTCGTCGATCAAAAACGGGTGGCGTCATCTCAGGAAGTGACGCAATCTGTGGTGAACGAAGCTGAATTTGCTGGCACAGAAGAAGGTGCGAGCAACGATAAGCTGCGCATGCTACAAGCACAGCAAGAAGACAAACAATCAGAAGAAGAACGCTTAAAACAGCAAGCACGCATAGACAAAAAAATTCCTGTGATTGTGACTTTAAATGCAGACCGCTTAAATAGTGCCGAAGTCGGTGCAGGTTACGGAACTGACACAGGCGTGCGTTTGCGTGGGCAATATCGCCGTGCCATTGTCAATAAACGTGGTCACTCTTTCGATGCCAACTTGGAGCTTTCACAAATTCGTCAAGCCATTGATGGACGCTATAACATTCCTTATAACCATCCACTGAATGATTATGTCGCGTTGGTTGGCGGTTATGAGCGTGAAGAACGTGACGATGTTGCACAAGGTGGCGGCTTGATGATTGAATCTGCGGTTGCAGGTGTAGACCGTGTGATTAAAAACCCAATGGGCAGTTGGCAACATACTTTTGGCTTGCGTTATCGACTGGATCGCTTAACTGAAGATGGCACTGTATTTTTGGAAAAAGTGCCTGATGCCTTTATTGCCAATGGTGATGTCGAGCAACAATCGTTATTGCTTGGCTATGAAGTTTCACGTACCGACAGTAACCGTCGTGTTAACCCAAGCAAAGGTTTCCGCCAAATTTATAAAATAGAACTGGGGAGTGAATCACTGCTCAGCGATGCAGATTTAGCCATTCTAAATGCAGGTTGGCGTTTTATTTATTCATTGGGTGAAAATGACGATCATCAGTTTGTCGGACGCAGTGACTTAGGTTATATCTACACCGAAGATTTTAATAAAGTGCCTTATAATTTGCGTTATTTTACTGGTGGTGACCAGTCTTTACGTGGCTTTGACTACAAGTCTTTAACACCACAAATTGAAGGCTTTAAAATTGGAGGTCAGGCTTTGGCGGTTGGTTCATTAGAATATAACTATCAATTTAAAGAGGGGTGGCGCGCAGCAGTATTTAGTGATTTTGGTAATGCTTACGATAAAGACTTTAGCAACGACACCGAATATAGCGTAGGTTTGGGGGTACGTTGGGCATCACCAATTGGCCCAATTCGGATTGATGTGGCTTCTGGTATTTCAGATGATAACCATCCAATCCGTTTACATTTCTTTATTGGCTCTCAACTATAAATTTAAGACTTAGAGAACATTATGGCTGAAGTTGAACAGCAACCAGAAACTCCAGTAACGCCACCTAAAAAGCGTCGAATACTCAGGAGTGTTTTACTGTCACTGCTGTTGATGCTGGTTTTATTGGTGTCCGCTTTGGTGGTGATGTTCTCAACAGACCGTGGCTCAAAGTTCTTATTAGACAGCGTATTGCAGCGCCAAGAAATTATTCATTATGAATATGAAGGCGGTAATTTATGGCGCGGGATTATTCTGCGCAATATCATCGTCAGTTTAAAACCTGTTGATGTCAAAATTGACCGTGCCGATGTCATTCTTGGTTGGCGTGCCATTTTAGATAAAGAAATCCATCTCAATCGTGCCGATGTGCGTAATCTGCGGATTTATCCGAAAGGCCCACCAAGTGATGATCCATTCAAATTCAATGAAATTCGCTTACCTTTTGTTTTGCGTTTAGATACTGCCGATGTCGATCATTTATTGATTCAAACCGCCTCTGGTACGCAGGTCGATTTTTACGATATTCATTTAAATAATGCCTTGTGGTCGGGTACAGAACTGAAATTTGAAGATTCCAATATGGATATGGGATATTTGAATGTACGCAATGCCACAGGCGATATGAAATTTGAAGGTAAATATCCGCTTAATGTGGTGGGTGATTTAAATATTCCCTCTTTACATGACAGCTTAAATATTCACGATATTAAAGTGGTGGGTAAAGGCACACTCGACACGATTCAGGCGGGTGTTGCAACAAATACGCCTGACTTGCTCACGGGATGGGTGGTGCTGCATCCAATGCGTAAGCAAGTGCCAATGTTTGGTGAGTTACAATTTAAAGACTACCGTTGGCCTATTTTGACCGAGCAGGAGCTTTTTACCCAAGCAGGTGCAGCCAAATTTAAAGGTGATATCAAGCGTTTAGATATTGATGTCAATACAGATTTGAGCGGTAAACACATTCCTAAAGGTCAATATACAGGTTTGATGTATACCGACTTAGTTCATCAACTGAATATCAGCAATTTAAATGCACAACTTATGCAAGGTGCTGCCAATGTAGCGGGCATTGTCAGTTGGGATAAAAAAGTCAATTGGGATTTAACAGGACGTCTGGATAAAATTAATCCTAAAGATCCACTAATTCCTCAAGTGGTCAAAGACTTTTTACCGCCAAGTTTAGATGCCAATTTAGCATCTAAAGGTCATTTGGAAAAAGGCACACACTTAACTGCACAAGTCGATTTTGACCAATATGAAACTTGGAATTTAAAACTCGATCAAAAACCTGCGCAGGGCAAAGCGGCAAATCCGATGTTGCTTGATGTGCGCTGGAACAACATAGACCGTGCTGTGCCGTATGTGGGTTGGTTAAAAAGTGAATTGGGTGATGTGCAAATGGCCTTGGTAGAAGGTCAGCAAGATATTTTTGTGGCGACCAAAGTCAGCACACATGAAAAAACCATGTTACCTGCAGGTATGTACCAAGCTAAACTGAATTTAAAGAATAATCGCTTAAATATTCCTAATTTTAAATTTGATACCGCAGATAGTCATTTGGCAGGCAGCGCCGTCATTGATTTACCAACCGACAAACGTCAGTTGAAATGGAATGCGGTATTGGCTGCGAAAAACTTTAATCCGCAAAGTATCAGCACCGCAGCACCTGTTAATGTGTTAAATGGGCAGTTTAAAGCCAATGGTTTTGCATTGCCGAATCAGCAAATTATTCATTTGAAAGATATTAATTTGACAGGGCGTTTGGTCAATCAAAATGAAAACGTACATTTAACTGGGCAAAGCACCATCGCTTTATTGTTCCATGATGTGAAAGCTGGTGGTGGCTTTAAAAGTTTTGCCGTGAATTATGATGGTGGGTTAAATGCCAGTGCCATTCAAGGCAGTGAAGGACATTTAAAACTAAAATTATCGGGTACGCCGGAACTAATTAAAATTAGCGACTTACGCCATAATGGTGTTGCAGGGCAAATTGTGGCGGATGGTTTGCTGCATTTGAATAATGGCATAGGTTGGAATTTAAATGCCTCATTAATTCGCTTTAAGCCGCACTATTTTGTGTCCAGTGTGCGTGGTGAATTATCGGGCAATATCCGCACTCAAGGTATTTGGTCAGACACTCAAAAACGGATCAACATTGAACATCTGAATTTGGCAGGCATGCTCAATAATAAACCTGTACGTGGTACGGGGAATTTAGCCATGTTGATTGATGCCAATCAAAAAGGCTTTTTACCTCAACAGTTTGAAGCCAATAATCTATTTTTGTCTTATGCCAAAAATCAGTTACAAGCAACGGGGAATGCACAAAATCTGCGTATTAAAGTCAATGCGCCTGCTTTATACGAAATCTATTCAGGTTTACGTGGACGTGCGTATGGCTATATTAATGTGCAGTCGCAGCCACGCTTACAAGCCACTGCCAATTTCGCTGTTGATCAGTTCAGCCTCAATAATATTTTCAGCGTGCGTAAGTTGCGCTTACAAGGTGAATTGCCAACTTCTGAAAATACGCCAACGCTGATGACGGCATCCATGGAAAATTTACGCAGTGGTAACCGTGGCATTGAGCAAGGGCAGATTTCTTTAGCAGGCACACGTCAGGCGCATATTTTAAAACTGGAAGCTGAAAATAAGTTGAGTAAGTTTTATGTGCAATTGGCGGGTGGTTTAAATGCACAAAATGATTGGATGGGACAAATTCAGAAAGGGGATTTTGACTCCTTAAGAACCCATTTGGCACAGCGCCAAAACGCGGCCGTGATATATCAACATAGAACCAGTGAGTTGTATGTTGGTGCGCATTGTTGGATGAGTCAGCAAAGCCAATTGTGTTTTGATCAACCTATTCGTGTGAGTAAAACCAAAGCCAATGCATCATTTGTGACTCAAAACTTAGACTTAAATGACTTTTCTGCATTTATGCCTGAAGGTTTGGCGATTACAGGCAAGGTTAATGGGTATGCCAAAGCGGCGTGGGCAAAAGGACAGAAGCCAAAAATTGATGCACATTTGGTCACGCGTGATGGCGTCATTGGACTTGCTGCGGACGATCCACAAGATATAGGCTCAACCTTGCGCTATGAACAAGTGGCTGTGGTCGCAAAAAGCATTGCCGAAGGCTTGAAATTACGCATAGATGTGAAAACACCTGAAATTGGTACAGGTTATGCCAATGTGCTGATTGATCCTTACACTAAAAACATGCCAATGCGCGGTGAAATTGCCTTTGATCAGGTACAACTTAAAGTTTTTAAACCGTTTATTGCCGATGTGCGATCAATGGCAGGCATTTTGTCCTTTGCTGGCAAGATCAATGGGACTTTAACTTCACCATTGCTCACAGGTGAAATGCGCCTGAAAGATGGTGCGATCAGCATGATTTCGTTACCTGTAAATCTGACCAATGTGCAGGTCTATTCCTCTATCCGCCAAGATCAGGCCAGTATTAATGGCGCATTTAACAGCGGTGGTGGTGTAGGGCGTTTAACAGGCAGTGTAGATTGGAAAAATGATCCGCGTATTCAGTTAAATTTAAACGGTAAAGATTTATTGATTCGTCAAGCACCGCTGATTACTGCAATGATTACGCCAGATGTATCCTTAGATGTTTTACCTTTCCAGAAAAAACTGAGTTTAAAAGGCCGTGTAGATGTACCACGGGCTTTAATTTCTATGCCTGAAGTGTCTGCACCTGTGGTTAACGTGTCTTCGGATGTGCGTGTGGTACATGAAGGACAAGATCAACTGGCATTAATACGTTCAGCTCGTCCATGGGATATTCGTGCCGATCTTGAATTGAATTTGGGTGATCTGGTCATTTTCCAAGGTTTTAATAGCCGTATTCCACTGATTGGACGTTTGTATTTATCTCAACGTGGTTTAGAAACTGCGATGCGTGCCAATGGTGCGATTGGGGTCAGCCAGCGTGTGAAAATTGAAGCCTATGGACAAAGTCTGGATTTGAACCGTGCCATTGCGCGTTTTAATGGCCCAATTTCTAACCCAACTTTAGATATGGATGCCAATAAAAATGTACAGGGCAGCATGGTCGGCTTTAGAGTTACAGGCACAGCCAGCAGTCCGAACATTCAGGTCTATAACGATGCAGGCTTATCTGAACAAGAAGCATTAAATGCTTTGATCACAGGTCGTATCAATGAAGGTACCAGTGGTTTAAGTCAGACCGAAAGCTTTAAGTCAGACGTCAACAATACTATTGCAGCGGCAGGTATTAGTATGGGATTGGGTGGTACACGTGCCTTGACCAATCAAATTGGACGTACCTTCGGTTTAAGTGGTTTGGCACTTGATGCCCAAGGTACAGGCGATGATACCCAAGTCAGTTTGACGGGTTATATCACCCCAGACTTGTTTATTCGTTATGGTGTGGGGGTTTTCACACCTGTCAATAAATTGACTTTGCGTTATCAAATGAATAAGCGACTGTACTTAGAAGCCAGCCAAGCTTTAGAACGCGCAGTGGATATTTTCTATAACTGGCGCTTCTAACGGCAACCTCACTTAAAAATGCGTTCTATCAGAGCGCATTTTTTAAGCTTGTGCATGGATAGTTTCGTATTTATGTCAACTTTTGATTATCATAAGCACAACAGGAGAGCTTCAATGAAAAAGATTTTGGTGGTGACTGCAGTGCTTGCATTAATGGGTTGTGCAGAAAAGAAACCCTTAACCCCTGAAGAACAATGGCAAGGCTATTGCCGAAGTGTTGGCAATGCTGCGCGTACCATCATGCTAGATCGTCAAAATGCGATTGAAAAAGAACGTGCCATTGAGCATGCCAATAAAATTGAAGATGACATTACCCGTAATTTTATCTCAGAGATTATTGAGCAAGTATATGCATTGCCACTTGAAGAAATTAATGGTGATGTTGATGCGGCACGTGAAAAAGTCCGTACGCAATTTACTGAAAAATGTATCGCGACCCCGCATGATAAAATGCCTGATTACAAACCGTTCTAAAAGAACGGTTTTTTTATGAATTAAAATTGAAATATGTTTTGTACCTCTATATCTTTTATCAAAAATAGCCTAAGTAAATAAAACGTCTAAAACTAAAATAACCTGAGTTCGATATAAAAAAAGAGTAGAAAAAAAGCCCTGTATTTGTAACATATTGGTTCTCAAGACAAAATGTGATAAAACAAGGCTTTTCAATGGATCATATTACCGAATTATTTTGTATTTTGGATGATTTCTGCAAAAAATTTAATGAATCTTTAGAGAAAGCTTTAATTTCTGATCAAAAAACTAGGTTGAAAAAGTCAGCTTTAAGCTTGTCTGAAGCAATGACCATTGTCATTTTATTTCATCAATCTGGGTTTAGATTCTTTAAATATTTTTATTGCCAAATGATCGTTCCATTCTGGAAATCTGCTTTTCCTAAACTGCTTAGCTACAACCGATTTATTGAAATCATGCCCCGTTGTTTGCAAGCGCTGAGTAGTTTCTTCCATCAAGTGAAAGGAAAAGATACGGGAATCAGTATCATTGACTCCACTAAATTGGTGGTTTGCCATAATCTTCGGATTAAAAGACATCGTGTATTTAAAGGTTTGGCTGGTCGAGGAAAAAGTAGTACGGGGTGGTTTTATGGTTTTAAATTACA
>NZ_VPBV01000029.1:0-41135 GCF_013418545.1 Acinetobacter sp. YH12136 | reverse complement strand
ATGGCATTTATCTCATCGTATCACTCGAAAAATTCTTTCACATACAATTTCAGTCGTTTTAAATTCTCAATTAGGTAATCCTCCTTTACAGTTGGAAAAATTAATTAAAAGTTGAGATTGGCGTAATTTGAATTAAAGGTTAAGCAGGGTTCAGTTTAAGTACTTTATTTTCTTAGAACAGTTTCAAGTTTGCCTACAAACTCATTCACATTAAGGGCAATATTTCTAGCACGTGAACGTGTATGCCGAGCAACACCAGGAGCTAATGGATTTAAGTCACTACCTGCTATCGTATTGATAGTATCTTGGAAAATTTGTTGGCCCTTATCATCAAATACAGTGTACTTAATTCCTAACTTACCTTCAAAATTACCAAAGCTTACAGCCGCCTGACTTGCAACAAGTACTTGAGCAGTAATTTTGTATGGATGTTGAGCATCTGTACCAAAAAGATTCGAGTTTTTTAAGGCTAACTCTAAAGAATCTTTGACTTTTATATCAATTTTTTCTCTATTGTTAATTTTAGGATCAATATCCACTTCAACTAGGCTTGAATTTTTCAAATATGGACTTTCAACTTTTTTTACATTCGCAATAATATCTGGAGCAATAAGAGGAGTTGCACAACCCACCAAAGTTATAGTCGAAGCTATTAAAGAAGCCTGAATAATTTTCTTCTTCAAATCAATACCCTTTAAAATCATATAATTATCAATGGTAAAATATTAGTTAAAGTAATATTTTAAAGCCCACAATTAATAATATTGAGGGCTTTTGTAACGTCTATTTAAATTAAAATTTTACAAGATCACCTTTTAATGCGACGCCTGCAATTGCTGTGCCTTTAGCACATTGATAAGTTTTAGTACTTTTGGTCTCATTAGCTTTATAATAACTCACCAAATTTGTTACAGCATTTGCACCACGCACTTTTGCGGTTTTCTCGAATTGAATTAGAGCTGATCTTAATACATGATCACATGAAGATTCAGCTGATTTAGCAAAACCATTGGTTTTCTTATTCGTTACCAAACCACGTTCAATAACACGTCCCCCTGATTTAGTTCCCGCTAGATAAAATTTAACTGAGCCGTCAAGAACTCCATCAGCAACAGCACGATTAACCGCCTCCTGAAAGTCAAAATCATGCATTTGATCTGCTGCTTGGACAGCCGTAAAGCTACCAAAACCAAGCACACTCGCTAAAACCAATTGTTTAATATTCATCATTCCACCCTCTTAAAAAGTTAATTTAAAGACTTTGATAATTGTATAAAAACTGAATTATCCAAACGCATTTTCCAACTCATGGCATTTTTATGGATTTTATTTCCTTTTTGATCTAGATTACGACTACTCGTTATCTGAGAAGATACTTGTTGTCCATTAATACTGTAGGTTACTTGTAAATAGTGACTTCGACGTGTCAAACCAGCAATGACTTTACTCGAGTCAGACTGTTCTACGACCCACCCCACACGTGCTTGTTGCGTAATGGCTTGTTTAATATTATTTAACACATCTTTAGTTGTAACGTTTTCAGGTACATTGTATTGGCGTTGTGGATAGTCAGAAATTTTCACTGTACTACAAGCAGTTAAACTTAATGTGCTTACAATGGCTAATATAACCAAGTATTTTTTAAGATTCATATTCCCTCTATATATCATCTAGACCTTAAAATTTTTAAAAATCAATGAAGTATTAATCCCACCAAAGGCAAAGTTATTACTCATAATTATTTCAGCAGGCATATTTCGTATTTCCCCACGAATATAGTCCAATTCTGCACAAGATGGATCAACACTATCCAAATTCAAAGTAGGGATAAACTGTTCACGTTGCATCATCTCAATACTAAGCCATGCCTCAATCGCACCACAGGCTCCTAAAGTATGACCAAAATAACTTTTTAACGAGCTAATTGGTTTTTTTCCTAAAATACGTAAGGTAGCCTGAGTTTCAGCAATATCACCTTGATCTGTTGATGTACCATGCGCACATACATAATCAATATCTTCAGCAGAAACATGAGCATCTTTGAGTGCTAAGCCCATACAATGCCCCATCATTTCAGAATCAGGTCGAGTTACATGCTGACCATCAGTGTTACTACCATAACCTAAAACTTCTGCGTAAATGGTTGCACCACGTGCTTTAGCATGTTCATATTCTTCCAATATTAAACACCCAGCCCCTTCCCCGACCACTAAGCCATCACGATCACTGTCAAAAGGACGTGGTGTAGCTTCAGGCTGACTGTTTTTCATACTGGTTGCTAAAAGCACATCAAACACAGCTGAACCCGCTGCACTAAGTTCCTCTGCTCCACCTGCAATCATCACCGTTTGTTTACCATATTTAATGGCTTCATAAGCCTGCCCAATTGCCATAGAGCCTGAAGTGCAAGCACTAGAAGTTGGCAGGGTTAAACCTTTTAAGCCAAAATAGATCGTCATATTGACCGCACTAGTATGAGACATCATACGAATATAAGTTGTTGCATTAAGCTGACTCATATTGTGATCAAGTAACATAGACCCAAATTCGCGCACAGCATCTACACTACCTGCAGATGAGCCAAATGCTACTCCAGCTTCACCGTTTTTCAATATATTTGCATTGAGTAAACCAGCATTCTCTAATGCTTTTTCTGCACACACTACAGACATTAAAGCAACCCGCCCCATGCCTCTGGTAACTTTTCGATTAAAATGCTTTGGCACTGTAAAAGACTCAACTGGACCTGCCAATTTACTCCGTAAATCTGTATAGATTTCCCAGTCTGGCATATAGCGAATGCCACTTCTACCTTGTGCAAATTGTTCAAAAACTTGGTCTGCTGATTCTCCTAAAGAGGTAATCCCTGACATACCTGTAACCACAACGCGTTTCATCAAATCAAGCCTCCATTGATTGAAATTACTTGGCGTGTGATGTAACTTGCATCATCACTGCATAAAAACTTAACCGCTTTAGCAACTTCCTCTACCCGACCCATACGTTGCAATGGAATCATTTTCAAAGCATGTTCTTTTACTTCTTCTGTTACCATTTCTGTTTCAATCAAGCCTGGAGCAACACAATTCACTGTTATTTTTCTTTTTGCCAATTCTAAAGCTAAAGCTTTAGTTGCACCAATTAACCCTGCTTTAGCAGCACTATAATTAACTTGACCACGATTCCCCATAATCCCCGATACAGAAGACAAGGTCACAATACGCCCACCTTTCTTTAAACGAATCATTGGCATAATCAAAGGTTTAAGTACATTATAAAAACCATTTAATGAAGTTGAAACCACTTGATCCCAGTCATCATCGGTTAATGCAGGGAAAGCCCCATCTCTTGTAAGCCCCGCATTTACAACGACACCATAAAAAGCACCATGCTTCGCGATATCTTGTTCCAAAACTTCTGCTATATGTTCACGATCATTTACATCAAACATTAATACATGGCTAGCTTGTCCAATTTCTTGGATTTCCTTCACCACCGCTTCAGCTTCTGCTTGTCTTGAACGCGCATGTACTGTTACATCAAAACCTGCTTTTGCTAATTCCAAAGCAATTGCCTTACCAATTCCACGACTAGAACCCGTTACTAAAATTCGTCTTTTCACACTAGTTTCCCACTAATTTCATTTATATTTTCAGGCTCAAACACACTAAGCATGGCACTGAACTTATACTCTTGATATTCAATTTCACAATTAAACTGCCCCAAACCCTCATGCAGATAACTTTGTTCCACACGAATTCTTACTGTTGTCCCCTCAGTAAAAAAAGCACATGGAAATTGGATTTTTCGTGTCCCTAATAAAAAACCAATTTTCGGAAGCATGCCCTTGCTTTGTCCTTTATAACCAGCATAAGCACTAATGGTCTGCGCCATCAATTCAATACTGCTCCATGTTGGTAAGCCCTTTTCTTCAAAAAACATTAAATCAGGAGTGATTCTAAGCTCAGCAATTGCAAATATATCATTTACCTCAATTAGATGACTCACAAAAACCATTGGCTTTTCATGCGGAATAAACGTAATAGCATCCATCATGGTGAAACTGTTCCCATAATTAAACTGATATTGCTACCACCAAAAGCAAATGAATTACTCATTACATACCGAATTGGTGCTTCTAAATGGCTATTTCGCACATAGTTTTTCGTGATCAATTCAAAGTCTAACTCTCCAGAATGATGTAAAGGTAACCATGCTTGATCTAACAAAACTTGCTGACAAATAAATGCCTCAATTGCACCAGCCGCCCCCAAACAATGCCCTGTCTTATGCTTGGTGCTACTCAATGCCACTTGTTGATCTGCAAATACAGCTTGAACAGCTTTAATTTCCATCGAATCATTTTGTGGCGTAGATGTCCCATGCAAATTTAGATAATCAATATCACTCGAATGAAGTCCAGCCCCCTCTAAAGCTTTTCTCATTGCTTCTATTGCACCCAATCCTTCTGGATGTGGGGCAGAAATATGCCATGCATCCATCGACTCTCCAGTCGACAACAAACAGACAGGAGCAGACTCTTTAGAGAGTAAAAATAATCCCGCCGCCTCACCTATATTAATGCCATCTCGGCTAGCTCCACAGGGCTGACAAATATCAGTAGAAAGACTCTCTAAGCTATCAAAACCATTTAAAGTTAATTTACATAAAGTATCCACTCCACCCACTAGCACAGCATCAACTAAATTTGCATTGAGCATTCGTCGACCTGCTGCCATAGCTTTTGCAGCGGAAGAACATGCTGTTGAGATAGTATATGCAGGCCCACTCCAGCCTAAATATTGCTGTAATGCCTTTGCTAGACAACCCATTTCCTGCTTTTTATGCCAAACACCTTGTAATATTTTTTTCTGAAAACATGCTTTTAATACAGGCTCATTGTCAGCAACACCAGATGTAGATGTGCCGATAATTACAGCCAAACGATGTTTTGGGAACTGTGCTGTATAATTGTGAACTTCTGCTTCAATTCGCATTAAAGCTGTTAATGCAAAACGTAAATTGCGTGAGTCTGCCCCACTCAAATCCTCTGGTACTTCTTGAATCAAAGGATGATTATACGCCCCAAC
This sequence comes from Acinetobacter sp. YH12136, assembly GCF_013418545.1. Lineage (NCBI taxonomy): Bacteria > Pseudomonadati > Pseudomonadota > Gammaproteobacteria > Moraxellales > Moraxellaceae > Acinetobacter > Acinetobacter sp. YH12136. The sequence goes on along the minus strand of NZ_VPBV01000029.1, from coordinate 36,045 downwards.
CCAAACTTTACGCCCTGCAATTAAATCATCACGTAAGGACAAAGAGTTTTCTTCAGAAGTCAAAGTACGTCGAATATTATCTACATTCTGCCCCAAAGCAGACAACGCCACACTGCATTGAATTCCGACAGCTGAAGAGTGCTGCATTTTTTTAGTCATCATTACCGCCTGAATCAGCTTCCAATGTATTATTAACCGTACTAATTACCATCTGATAAGGTACTTGTAGGTTTTCCAGTTCAATAACTCCCTCTTGATGATCTATTTTCAAGACAGGTTGTTGCTGAATATAAATTATGCCTTCCTTTTGCAAGACAGTAGTTTTCCCGACATGCAGCGATATAAAGTTGGGATATGTTGCATATAAAATATCCCGCACTACATAATCAAAAGGTAAGAATCTCAATTGCTCAATACGTTGCTCAACCTTAACTTTTTGACCATCAAAATTAAGTTTAAACAATTGCTGTCCTGTCAGGCTGAGTGCCAACATTTCAAGAGTCTGCCCTTTCTGTTCTTGATACATTAAAAAGCTAAAACTTTGCTGTCTCCAATGTACCTCCATTTGATCCTGTCGCTGAAAGTTTCGTACGCCCCACTGTTGGGTTACTAGTCCTTGAGCTTTAGGAATCCATGTTTGACAAGCACTAAACAATAAAGAGCTAGCTAAAATCAAGCTAATGACATTAAAACGTAACTTAGATTTCATCCATCAACAGCTCTTGGTTGCTTTCTCTTCTCGGCAATATTCAGCCAAAGTACTCAGACGTTGCTTAGCATTACGATGAATTGGGTTACTCTCATCCCACGCATAACCTGCTAACAATGAAGAAATCATACGACGGATCTTTTCATCTTGATGGGTCGAAAAAACTACATCCTGGAATTCACCTGAATACCATGACTCAACATAAGCACGAAAAACTTGAATGCCTTTGCGTAACGGCTTTTCATACTCCTCCATCCAATCAACTGACTGTCCTTGAAGAACTCGATCTACCAAAGGAATGGCTAAGCTCGATGATTTCAACGCAATCGTTACACCTGATGAAAATACAGGGTCTAAAAACTCACCTGCATTGCCCAAAAGTGCATAGTTATGTGATGCCAAATGTTTAACATCTGCCGAGTAGCCAACTAAAGTTCGCATAGGAGTGTCATGCTTAGCATTACGTAATACATGTGACAAACTAGGATCATCTGCCAAAATGCGCTTCTGTAAAGCCTCTAAATCATAATCTACACTACCGTCATATCCATATTTTTCAAAAAAATCTTCCTCTGCTACCACACCAAATGATGCGCGTCCATCTGCAAAGGGAATCAACCAATACCAAGCACGATGATCTTTTTCATGTACAGTGATTAATATTTTCTCCCGATCAAATTCTGGATCATCTTGTAAGCCATCTTCAATATGGGTAAATACAGCACGACGCACAGGAAAATCTGATGGACTTTCCAAATCCAAGAATTTCGGTAAAATTCGACCGAAACCGCTCGCATCCAATAAAAATTTTCCTTGAATTTGGTAACTATTGTCTTGCTCATCTTTCACAGTCAAAATTGGCTGTTCAGATACAACATCTACCCCTAGTACTTCATGACCATAGCGAACATCTGTCCCCATGTTAGCTGCTTGCTGTGCCAAAAGATGGTCAAAGTTAGCACGGCGTATCTGCCACGTTGTACCTGGGCCTTCACTAAACTTTTGAGTAAAATCATAAAAGTTACGCTGCTTTCCTTTTAAAAAAGCAGCACCATTTTTGAACTGGAAAGCATATTCATCAACATGTGCATGAATCGTGTCTAACAAGCCAGCTTCTTCCAAAAAAACCATACATTGAGGCAATAAAGACTCACCTATGGAAAAACGAGGAAAATATTGCTTTTCAATTACTGTGACTTGATAGCCTTTTTGACAAAGTAAAGCTGCCGCTGAACTACCTGACGGCCCCGCACCAATGATTAAAACATCTGTATATTGCATTGTGCTCATTGCACTGTACCTTTTAACTCAACTCTTTGGCTGATATTGCTGAACCACAACATGCTTTACATCGGATGATGTAAAAAGTGTTGCATAAATAAATGAAAAAATAACACCGAGTAAAACTGTTAGCCCAAAACTATGAATAGCATAGGTATGACTAAAAGAAAGCAAGCCAAATCCAAAAAATGTAGACATCATGCACAAAAATAAGGCCATACCTACGACCTGTGGATGGTCGTGCCCATGATGATAAAAAATTGCATAATCCACCCCAATCCCAATAATTAGGAAAGTTCCCATAATACTAAACAAATTAATTTCAATACCCATCCATGCTTGGATTGCAAAGGTTGTCATAAGTGCCATGCTGACAGGTAATATCAAAGGAAGGATGGATTTTTTACCGTAAAGTATTCCTAAACCAATAGCTAGAATCATCAAAGCACTAATTAGTAATGACTGCGCATGCTCTCGATGTTGCTTAAATAGTTCAGATAATTGATTGACTGGACGCAGTAACTGTATATTAGTATTTGTTAATTGCTGCAATGCATTTATATCATGTATGTTTTCGAGCATGACTAAACGTTGTGTTGAACTCATTTGCAAAAAATAAAGTGGATGATCCTTAAAAGAAGCCGCTGTTAATATTGGTCGCTCATACAAGCCTGCCTGCCAATTCAAAACGTCTTCAATGTTTAGTTGCAACGCCTGGACATACTCACTCAATATAGGCTTCGGAATTTCCTTTAGCATCGCAATATTCTGCATCTGCTGTTCAAGTGAAGGTATCCATTGACCCAAAGCTTGCACACCACCTAATTTCCCTGTTTCCTGTAAACTTGTTAGTTTTACCAACAACTCTTGTTCACGTTGTTCGACCTCTGCAGAGGTTCGACCTTGTATTACAAAATAATCACTGCTTTGTTGTTGCATAAAACGAGAACGGACATATTGATCTTCCTGCTTGAGCGCTACATCCATACTTTGTAAATTGCGAATATCATCATTACTTTTTAGAAAAAATAAACTAGTACCCGTCACGAATACAATCAATAAAATCAAGGTATGACGTAGAGTCTTATGAAGTTGCACGTAGCTACGCACTTTACCTATAAAACTTAATCTGCGGATGGCAGGTTCAGCATTTAATGCAGGCAAGCGTGGAAGTAATAAAATACTGGTAATCCATGCTGCACTCAGCCCAACCATTGAAAAAACTGCAATCTGCTTAAAACCAGGGAAAGGTGTAAAACTAAGTACCACATAAGCCAGAAGTGTTGTCATGAGTCCAACAAACAAACTAGGCAATAAAGGTTTAAGCACATCAAATCCATTCATCATTCTGTGCTGAGATTGCATTGCCATAAAGTAAAATGAAAAATCAACACAAACCCCTATTAGACTTGCCCCGAAGACCAAAGTCATCAGATGTATTTCACCAAAAATCCAATAAGTCACAGCAAAAGCCACTAAACAACCTGCCCCAACTGCAACCATTTCAGTCAGCATTGGACGTAGTGAACGGAAGCCAAACCAAACTAAAAGTAAAATACCAATCGTTGACCCAACCCCAATAGTCGATATTTCCTCTTTGGCAGAAAAAGTCCCAAACTGTGCAAACAACAATGTCCCCGTCCAATGTGGCTTAACCTGCAATTGGATAAACTGCTGATTCATATTTTGAATAAAGGCTGCGGTCTGATCCTGATAGGCAATGTTATAAGGACTATTGTTAAGTTGGAGCACTATTAAACGGGATATACCATGTTCATCACGCAGGGTCGCAAAACCTTGCTCAAGATTGATATCAGTATTATTTTGTAAATTACTTAAACTTAATACATAGCGTGAAAACAACATCAACGGATCTTGCTTAAGCATGTCAGCCGTAATTGGCATACCGGGACTCATCAACTGCAATAAACTTTGTTCCATTAATGCAGCATAGTCTTTTTCCTGCAAAATCTGCCGATCAGTTTTGGAAAGTAATCCTGTTTTATGTTGATATAGCACTTGAGCAAAGCGATCAGGATCGACTTGTGAGCGGAGAGGATGAAAAAAACCACTTTTATTTGCTTGAGTTTTAAGTACTTGTGTTGCCTGCTCTAACTGCTGATCATTTTTTGCATCCAATACCACAAAAACTTTATCATTTAGCTGCTGATTAATATATTGTTGTGCATGTTTCAAATTTTCATCTTGATGTGACTCTGGCAATAAAGAAAAAATATTAGTGTCTATACTAATACCTTTATTTAACCAAGCCATTCCTAGTGCTAAAGCAATAACACATAGAATACATAGCCAAAGGGCTGTTAATTTATTTTGCCAATTGGAAAAGCGCATTTTCAGCAGCCGTTAAAGTTTGAGGTTGAGATGTCTGCTGACTGAAGTTAATAATTGTAAGATTGCTCGCTTGCTCTTCAATTAGAATACGATCAACATAACGTTGACCTTGTGCATCGACACGTACAAATAATTTTTTAAATAAACTACTTTTAGGTGTCAAACTGACATTCCACTGCGTTGGACTGTAGCTTGCAGAAACCACATGAAAGTTTTTGTTTAATGCTACCTCATTGCCTGACATTAATTGCAAAAACATAGTCGCTACAGAACCATACGGTGTTTTATTTATTTCTATTTGACTTGATGTACGCAAGGTTTTTTGTACTAGCTTATGCGGTGTCACAACCAAATCAGCTTTTACTGGACTTTGAATTTGCCATAGCACACCTTGACTTTTACTAAATAAGACAACACCTTTAGACACATAAGTTTTATTCAAAGATATTAGCTTTTTTTGTTGCTCAAATTGAGCACGTACAATAGGTGTTGAACCCAGTTGCTCAAACACTTGTTTCATTTGAACACTCTGTGCCTTTGCTGTTGGAGCAAGAAAGATCATAATACAACTTAAAGTAACGACCTTCTTGGCAAACTTATAACGAGTCATAATTGTACTACTCTGCTTTAAATTCGGACCATGCTTTTAAGCAATCCAATAGAATTTGGGGAGACTGAAAACACATTTCACGCTTTTCGATTTGTACCGCCACTTGTGTTGTATAACCTTTGGTCAGTTTTTTTCCCGAAGCTGCGTCAAAAATCAAATATTCAATTTTCAGTCGATTTTCCCATTCCTTTAAAATTGCACGCACTCTAATTTTTTGTTCGAACTCAATACCTTGAACATAACGCACATGGCTTTCAATTACTGGCCACGCATAACCTGAATCACGCATTTGATTATAGTTATAATTAAATTGATCCAATAATTTACAGCGTGCGACTTCAAAATATTTCAAATAATGTCCATGCCAAACAACATGCATAGTATCAACATCATGAAATGGAACTTCTATTATTACATCTGCATACATAGTGATGTCCTATCAATATTTAACAACAATATGGCTCAACAACTCTAAGTCTTCAAAGCGATTTACCAATGATTGAAGTTCATGTTGCAAAGCACGGTCCTCTTCTACATAGTTAAAGCTCTTAAGCACCCACTGTTGAAACATATTTAAAACGGGACTTAAATCATTATCCATTTTTTTTAATTTAATTGCCTGAATAGCAGCACAGCTTAATGCTGCAACTACTTGCTCAGTGAGTATAATTACTCGACTTGCATCACGGGCTGCAATAGTCCCCATACTGACTTTATCTTGGTTATGACACTCGGTAGAGCGTGAAAAAATAGATGCAGCCAAAGTCTGTTTTAATGCTTCTGCAGTCCACGCTGAAACCCCTATTTGTACTGCTTTAAAGCCATGATTTAATGGTAAACGCTTAAGACTCGAACCTGTTAAATTACGTGGTAGCCCATTATTCATTTTATAATCAACTAACTGTGCTAACTGACGATCCATAAGATCTGCAATATTAGCAATCATGACTTTTAGACTGTCCATCGCTTGAGCAATATGCCCCCCATAGAAATGACCACCATGCAATACACGTAAGTTGACTGGATCGATCAATGGATTGTCATTACTTGAATTTAACTCATTTTCAATAAATTGACGTAACCATACTTTTGAATCTTCAAAAACACCTATTACATGTGGTGCACAACGTAGTGAATAACGGTCTTGTAAACGTGAACTTTGATGCGCGGTCTGTACCTCACTGTTTAACCAGTCACGTAATTGAGCAGCAATGGTCTGTTGACCCTGATGTGGCTTTTGAGCAAAAAGCACCTCATCAAAATGACTAGGATTCCCCTCTAAAGCCAAAACATTCAATGCAGTAATTAAAGTACTCGCAAAAGATATTTGTTCTGCTTTTTTATAGTTGAGGCAAGCAATTGCTGTCATGACTGCTGTGCCATTCATGAGAGCCAAACCTTCTTTAGGACGCATAACTAAAGGCTGCACACCTTTTTCAACATATACCTCAGAAACAGGAACGATTCTGCCTTGATAGTACACGTCGCGCTCACCAACTACAGCACCCGCAATGTAAGATAAAGGTGTTAGGTCGCCACTAGCACCAACAGAGCCCTCAGATGGAATCACAGGAATTACATCTTCATTCAACATCCAAACTAAACGCTGTAATAAAGCATGCGAAACACCAGAATAACCTCGCGCCAACGAGCACAAACGTACAGTCAACACCGCACGTGCCGTAATAAGGTCTAAATTTTGCCCCATACCACAGCCATGAAAACGCGATAAATGCAATGGAAGTTCGTGCACTTGATGTGCTGGGACTCCAACTAAACAAGAATCTCCATAGCCTGTAGTAACACCATAAATCACCCCTTCATCTTGCAAAAGTTGATCCAGAAAATCTGCACCACGTTGAATTAACGCTATCCATTCTACAGATGAAGGTAAACTGACCTGTTTTTCTTTACGTGCGATAGCAACAACATCTTCAATACTAAGTGGATTTTCCCCAACAATTAACACAAGAATTACCCTTTATTCCAAAAATTAAAAAAATTAAACCATTGATAAGGCGCACGTATACAATGCTGCTCCAATAGTTCTACATATACCTGAATGGTCTGATGCATAGCCTGTAAACGATCTTTACGTGGCCAAGTTAATTGCTTAGCCATTTGATGAATATGCACCTCAAAATGTTTCTCTATCCGATAACAGAACACGGCTAACACTGGTGCTTTCAATAAATTGGCAAGTATCCAAGCCCCTTGTGGCCACAAAGCATCTTCACCCAAAAAAGAAACAGACTGTACCCGATCTGATTGTACGGGTACACGGTCTGCAGCTAAAATAATCCACTCACCCCGATCTAACTTATCTTGTAGAATCAATGCAGTTTCTATACCTAATTCATCTACTGACACTAGATTAACATCGGCATGTTTATTCAGTTTTTTTAAAAACTCATTAAATTTTGTGGCATGCTTTTGATACACCAATACATTAATTTTCTGCGGATGTTCTGCTTTAATAGCCCTCAGTAATTCAATATTCCCAAAGTGGGATACCACAATCACTGCACCTTTTTGATAATGAGAACGAAAGTGCGCATGACCATGTAACTTTAATTCCTGTTCAGGAATATGCCCAAGCCATCCTTCAATTTTATCTAAAATGCATTCACCAAAATGCATCAAATGCTTATAGCTATGCCAAAGTTGAGGCTCTGTTTTAAATGGAGAGTTGTCACCTGCAAAGTGATGCAACCTTTTTAAATATAATAAAGATGCTTGACGAGCAGTATTTGAAAAAAGCCAATACCACAAAATAACAAAGTACAAAACAATTCTACATAGCCAACGCCCGCCTAAACGGTAAAAGCCTAGCATCAACATGAGTGGCAACATACCACCCCGCTCTTTGACTGTACTCCATTTTTGCATTTACTTGTTCGACTCGCTTAGTCTTTGATTTTTTTATAAATCAATTGAGGTAAACGAATCAACATTCCACCAAATAATCGGCTATGTGCACGTGCCAAACCGATGTTGTCACGCCAAATATCAAAATGTGAAATGCCATTTTCTGGATAAATAACATGTGTTGGTATATTAATAAAAGGAACATTTTTCCATTTTAACCGTACCAAAATCTCAGAATCAAAACCCATCCGCGGTTGAAACTTTGCAGTATTCAAAATATGAACTGTTTGGACCAAAGGATAAATACGAAAACCACACATACTGTCTTTGATTTCCAAAGACAGGCTATTAATCCACACCCAAATATGCGTTAAATATCGACCATATAAGCGCTTTTTTGGTACAGTTTCATCAAATATTGGTTGGCCAATAACCATAGCCTCTGGATGCTTGTACGAGGTCTCTAAGAAGTTTTCCACATCCTGCCAATCATGTTGTCCATCAGCATCAAGTTGTAAAGCATGACTAAAACCACATTCAAAAGCATGTTTTAAGCCAGTCATTACAGCTTGTCCTTTCCCCATATTATGAGTATGTTCTACCAAATCCACGAGGGGATAATCCCTCGCGAGTTGATGTAGAACTTCTGTACAAGCTATGTCACTACCATCATTAATCATAATGATCGGCAACTCAAAAACACTCAAATGCAACAATAATGCAGCCAAATGATGAGGGTGATTAAAAACAGGAACCACAAAGCAATATTTCATATCCCTTACCCCAATTTAAGACTCTGAAGTAACAGCAAATAATAAACGTCCTGAAGCTAATATTTTTTCATCATTTTTTAATTCAAAGCTAACTTTATTTGCTTTACGACTGAATACCAACTCCACCACTTGATAAGGTTGAATAAGCTCTTGAAATTTTAGCTGTTCAAAGCCATTACACCACAGTAAATCGCCCCAATTCTGTTTAGCAAAATATTGAATAAAACCAATTTGCCCTACACCTGGATAAATTGAGAAATTTGGGAAATGGCCCTTAAAGCATTCAAGTTCTGGTATGAACTCTAAACTATAAGTAATATATGTATCGCAAGACTGCTGTGTTAGAACTACAGGCAAGCGCATTGGCTGAAATAAAGACTTTAAATACTGCTTATTCAGTTTTGATTGTGAATTTTGTGGCATTTGCATTAAGAAACGCCACTGTCTTGGAATTGCGATGCTTTCTAGCTTTTTTTGCAACTGCTTTTTTAGCTGCGCAATGAACGTAACTTTTCCGACCTGCTTCAATCTATCGCGTGCATCTTCAGTTAATACAGCTACCGCTGCTAAAATTTGACGATGCTCTTTTTCATGGACTAAGACATGACATTGTTGAATTTCATCAAGTTCTACAATTTTTTCTTCAATTGCATCCAAACTTAAACGCTTTTCTTCTAGCTTTACAATACGATCTAAACGCCCCATTAATCTGAATGAGCTTTTAGAGTCTTCAACATCTATTACTTGAACCTTATCCCCAGTCAAAATCCAATCTAGATTAAAAGCATGATTAGTTTTTACAGCTAGTTCTTGCTGCTCTGCGCTCTTAATTTCAACATTAGCAAAAGGTGTCCATAGAGCACCATCTTCCCGACGATGAGCAATCCCTCCTGTTTCCGAACTTCCAAAAACTTCAGTAACCAGACAATTCAGAAAAGGACGTACTCCGTCATCCAACTTTCCACCTGAAGAATAGACCATATTGCAATCTTGCAATAAAACATCTGTGGTCCAACGCTTCAATAAAGCAGGACTAGAAGTTAAATAGTTTGGTAAATTCAGATGTGCTATTTTCTTTTGAATAGCAACTACGTCTTCAGGGAAAGCTACTTGTTTTTGGTAGAAACTACGTCCGCTCGCTAACGGCCATAACAACTTAAAAAGTAAGCCATAAATATGTTGATGGCTGACCGTAGCAATCGCCACGGCTTGTTCTGGTAAATCGAAGCTAGCATCTAAACCACAGACCTCATTGAATAGTTGTTTTAATGTGCGTGGAATTTTTTTAGGTTGCCCTGTCGAACCAGAGGTATAAAAATATAGCTGCGCCTGTTTTAAAAACTCATCATCAAATCGGAGTTTAGCAACTGGAATAGCTGTTGGAAGCTGACGCTTCAAAAAGTAAATTTGTTGAGAAGCCAATTCATTTTCTAAATCACTAACTCGATGAGGAGTTAACAACACACTCTTGCCAGCTTGTAATGCAGCAAACAACAACACTAAAAAATCGTAACTATCTTGTTCCCATAGAGCCCATGTTGACTCCTTCAATTGTTCAATTTGAGCTGCTTGCTCAGCCACGTCAGACCAAAACTCTTGAAAAGATATCAAACTCAGATCTGCTTGTATGCACAGTACATGAGAGGAATGAAGATAATGTTGAAAATGACAAGACATAAAATAAAATTTAAACCGTATTTCTAGTCGCTATCCGTATTCTTAGATAACTCACTTAACGCAATTATAAAAAACTACTTCCTTGTTTGATGTCGTTGCTGATGACGTTTACGCAATATAAACTCAGCAATTAACAAAATACCCATCAACAAATAAGAAATTAATCCATTATACAACACCCAAATTTCCATAGGAGCAAAGAAAACTGTGATTAGTGCAATTACAGCATTAATGCCAAAAAAAACACACCAAACCTTTGTCACTTGATAAGTCCATCTCACTCCTTCGGAGGGTAACTCAGGCTCCACTAAACGCGCAAAACGCTCAATCATAGAAGGTGGTTTAATCAAAGTTCCTGCAAAGATGAATAATGCCCCTAAACTCATAAAAACAGGATATAACTTCAACCATATATGCTCTTTTAGAGTTAAGCTAAGTGCGCCGCATAAAATAGCAAACCCTGTCAAAGGCCACAGTAAAGTATTGCCTTTACTCAATAAGCGAAGAAATCCAAGAGCGATCAACAATACACTGACCCAAATGAACAACTCATTGGTTAAAGCATAAGCTACAAAAAAAGGATAGAGGGTTAATCCAACCACAACTACCCCTTTTAAAATATTTTTCATGCAGCAGACATATTCTGAATTACAACCACAACATCCTGCACAGTACGTACATTTTTAAAATCTTCTGGATTAACTTGACGACCTGTCAACTCTTTAATCTTTACAACCAAATCAATAGCATCAATACTATCAACATCTAAATCTGAAGCTAAATTTGACTCCAACTGAACATCCTCAGGTGAAATTTCAAACAATTCTTCCATCCATTCACGTAATTTTTCTAATACAGTTTCTTGTGTAAGCATAGCAACCTCTTATGCTGTTTTTTGTGCTTCAACTAAAGCAACTAAGCTTTGAATTGATTTGAAATGTTCTTTGGTTTCTGCAGACTCTGCATTCAAATGGATACCATAGCGCTTTTTTAAAGCCAAACCTAATTCTAAAGCATCAATTGAATCTAATCCCAAACCATCACCAAATAAAGGTGCATTTGTATCAATATCATCAATACTGATGTCCTCAAGAACAAGAACATCAATAATCATTTGCTTTAACTCATTAGCAAGATTACTCATTTACGGATAACTCTTGGTTAAAAAACCACTGTAATTGTTGATTTAATTGACGTACATTTTTTGGATTAACTGCTACATCATCCAGCACGTCCTCCACTCGGATCGCATCCAAAACTTTTACATGTATATGAAAAGGTCGTTCAGGAATGTGATGCCATTTTTCGTTTTTGGTGAGTGTCGATGGCGTACATGTAATAAGTACAGGGCGAATCGGCACACCAGCCCTTAACGCAATATTGGCTGCACCACGTTGAAACTCATTTAATTGCTCCCCTTTAGCTGTGCGTGTACCTTCTGGAAAAATCAACAATGATGCAGCATTATCTTGCTGTAGTTTCTGAACGCAGTCTTGAATAAATTGTTCAGAACCCGCATTTAAAATATAACCTGCATTTTGTACAGGTCCTTTAGTAAATGGATTTGACCACAATGCCTGTTTCACGACACAGTTTGCTTGCTCCATTAAACCAATCAATACAACTACATCTATCAGAGTTGGATGATTAGCAATTACTAGTTCTTGCTGACTTTGTTGAAGTTTTTCCAAACCTTCCACGCTATAGGTCATAATTCCAAGCTTTACCATCATTTCAGTAAAGCCCTTAAAACTATATTTAATGACCTTTTGTGTACGTTGTTTGCGTACATCAGGATCTTGTGAACTCAATTTCACCATTGGAGCAATAACACCGCCAATGGCCATTCCACCTAAACCAAAGCTAGCAAAACTCAATCCTGTAGCACCAATGCGCCATACATAATTAGCTTTTTGCTTCATCCGATTTAATTTCAGCATTTTTCCCACATATCAAATTCAGTTTGTTCTTTATTTTTCCAAAAATTATTAAATGCTAAAGCTTGTTCATAAGCAGGATTATCAGTAAGGATATTTGATTTCAATACCAGATTTGCTGACTCCAATGATATAAGAGCTGCCATTGCAAGAGAGCTAAATGATTGATGTTCCATATATATTTCAGGCAAGGCTTCATCGTAATAAACAACCAAAACATTCCGAGCGCTAGCTGTTGTTTTTAGCCAAGTATATGCCTCGATTAGCCCATCAGCCCATGTTCCTGCCAAACTAGTTGCAGGTGTAGAATCCTGACATAAAATAGAATATAAACCCGAAATCGCATTATGAACTGAAGTTGAAAATTGGGTTGGGGATGGAGTTTGATCACTTAAAACATCTTCTAAAATTTTCAATGTTTTATGCTCATCACCATACTGAGACACCCATACTATAAAATCTGCTTTATGGCCATTTAAAGCTTCAATAGCACTATTTATTGAAAGTTTTGCTAATGGGGATAGACGTCTGCGTTGCATGGCAGGAATATGATCCAAGGCACAATATGTTGTATCTCCTTGACTACATATTAAGTCTGCTACATGTAATCTGATCATGCCCACCCAAACCCCACAAAAACAATCAACATAAACTTTTAAAATTTTTAAAATTATAACATCTAATATATTCACTTACAAAAAAATACATTCCTTATTAGGATGCATTGATTTTTAATAAAAGCAATCTCTAAAGAATGCAAGATAAGTCAGCTACTCTTTGAAAATTTTGCTTTAGTGCTAGATCTAACCATCACTTTATTTAAAACCCGTTCTTATAATAGATCTCTTGCGAAAGTTAATTTAAGAGCATCCAATTCACCATTCCAGCAATTAAATTCATTCTTAGACCAAATCGTTTCCGTCTATTTCTATAGCGTTCTGTTAATATCCTAAAATGTTTAAGTTTGCCGTTGATATTGAACCGTACCGGGTTTGTCGGAGACCACTTTTCTTGAGAGAATGTCCCGATGAAAAAAGTAAAATACACCCCTGAAATCAGAGAAAGAGCGGTTCAATTATTGATTGAATCCGAAAAAGATTATCCATCGAATTGGGCTGCGATCACAGCAATTGCGCCTAAGATTGGTTGTACTCCTGAAACACTTCGTGTTTGGTATCAAAAGCATTTAGATCAGCAAAATCCTATTAAAGTACAACAGATATCTGATCAAGAAAAAATGAAGCAAATGGAACGTGAAATTAAAGAATTAAAGCGTGCCAATGAAATTCTACGTAAAGCAGCCGCTTTTTTCGCCCAGGCGGAGCTCGACCGCCCACACAAATAATGGTGGATTTTATCCATAACAATAAAGATCGATATGGTGTTGATGCGATTTTTAGGATTTTACCGATCGCAGCTTCAACCTATTACCGAACTTTAGATCTCGCTGACAATCCAGAACACCGAGCGAAACGTGCTCTGCATGATTTACATCATGCAGAGCAAATCAAACGTATTTGGAAAGAAAGTTCAGGTCGATATGGTGTGCGTAAGGTCTGGCAACAATTGAAACGTGAAGGTTATGTTATCGCACGTTGTACAGTTGCTCGATTGATGCAGAAGCTAGGTATACAAGGTGTTTGGCGTGGTAAGAATAAACAAACCACCCGTAGCCGAGATGATCAAAAAAGAGCAAATGATTTAGTGAAACGTAATTTTAATGCTGATCGACCTGACCCTTGCGAAGCAATGCTTCTCAGGTCAGTGACTTTACGTATATTCAAACTCATTCAGGCTGGGTCTATACCGCCTTTATTATTGATGTGTTCTCACGAGCAATTGTTGGATGGAAAGTATCGACACGGATGAATACAGATATGGTGCTCGATGCATTAGAGCAAGCATTGCACGATCGAGGCATGCCAAAGAATGTGATTCATCATTCCGATAGAGGTGTTCAATATCTTTCTATTCGCTATACCAATCGTTTAGAAGCTGCAAATTTACGAGCATCAGTCGGTACGACTGGTGATTCATACGATAATGCTTTGGCTGAAACGGTGAACGGCTTATACAAAACAGAGGTGATTGAATATCTAAAAGCAGATTGGCAAGGTTTAGCAGATGTACAACTTGCGACACTAAACTGGGTAGATTGGTTCAATAAAAAGCGTGTACACAGTGCACTGGGTTATGTATCGCCTTTTGAGTTTGAAGCAATGTACTATGATAAGATTAACCCGTTAGGTCAGGTGGCCTAACTTAAATAAAAAAGTCTCCGACAAACCCGGTACGGTTCAATGTTGCTCATGGATGGTTTGAACCCTGTCTTTGTTGCAGACCAAATGGGTCACAGTTTGCAAATGCTGATGAAACGCTATGCCAAGTGGATGCATGGCGATAAGAACAAAATTGAAATGGCGAAACTAAAGATAGAATAAATAAAATGTGGCAAAAGTGTGGCAACAAAAAAGGCGCTTTGTATAAGCGCCTAATTTCTATCTAAATATTTGGCAGAGGATCAAGGATTCGAACCTTGACGAACGGTTTTGGAGACCGTCATGCTACCATTACACCAATCCTCTGTAACTTAAAATCAAGCTGACTTGATATTTAAGTGGTGGGGACGGAGAGACTCGAACTCTCACACCTCGCGGCGCTGGAACCTAAATCCAGTGCGTCTACCAATTTCGCCACGTCCCCGATGGCTGTGTATATTATAGAGATCACTTCCTGATGACAAGCCTTTTTTATAAAAAAGCACAATGACTGTTTAAATAAAAAACAAAAAACTATTTTTTGATTTTTTCTTAAGCATATTCAGCCACTAAGCCATAATTTCAACTCTGCAATACTCGTTGCACGCTGCGAATAGGACTTTGCCAGCATGTGATTCAGCAGAGGTAAAAATGCTTGTAGATATATGGGAAGTTGAATATGCAATCTTTGACAGTGCAAATATGCCCAATCGTGGTAACTCTTTGCCTGTAAGCGTTGTTGCGTTAACCACTCATAAAAAATAATGCCTAACGCATAAATATCACTTTGTGCAGTTTTAGGCTGTCCGTGAAATAATTCTGGCGCCATATAACGTGGTGTGGCGGTCATCCCCTGACATTGAATATCTGCAACTTGCTGTGCTTGCTCAAAATCTAACAGTTTGATTTGCCCATCTAACTGCACAATATGTTCAGCTTTTAAGTCGGCATGAATCCAACCCAATTGATGCAATGCATCCACTGCTTCAAAGACACGCAAAAATATGTGTTTAATCGCTTCTGTATATTCAGGTAGATTACCCATCGCAAAAATAGCTTGCGCCTCAGACAGAATTAAAGCACGTGAATAGACCTGTGAATAATGCGATGAAATGTCATGTGAATTACCCTGCGGCTGAATATGAATGGGTGCAGCATCCATCAATTCACATGGCAATAAAAAAGATAAATGTGATGATTGCGCGTACTGTTTATAAAAGTTCCATTCTTGTGCAAAGCCCTGCTCTACTGTCGCATAAACTCCCTGTTGTTGGGCTTTCAGCCAATAAAACTGCCCTTGATGTTCAAAACGATAAATATGCCGACCATGTTGCAAACTTTGCGCTTTACTGCGCAACTCGAACTGCGCAGTATCTAACTGTTGAACATCCAAATTTAAAACATTAAACAACACTTGCGCCAGTGCGCATTTCTGCTGCGACTTCGGTGGATACCTCTTGTGGTACATTTAATAACTCTAAGCAATGTTGCAAAGTTTTACCGACACGTGCATGCGTTTCAATTGATGAAATTTTCGGCCAAGTCGCACGCTCGCCTTCACGCTGTAAAATTTTAAATAAATGTGGTTTCGGGTTTTGCAACATATAGCTGTAATGACGCAGGTTATAGCTTCCTACAATATTCACATCACCATAATAGCGTTGATCGACAATGCCATAGCCATGATCTAGCAAACGACGCACTGGCGGTACAGCTCCTGCGCGCTCACGTACAAAATCCATTACCCCACGACTAATGACTTTGCCCTGACGACGAATAATCCGTTCTGGCCAACTCAGCATATCTTTACGATAACGCTTAATATCATCCTGCATAAAAGGCACTACATGCGGATTGACCTGACTGGCGATGGTGTAGTTAATATTATACAAACGTGCCATTTTTTCCTGTGGGAAATCGCTACGCACACTGCCATCCACCCAACGGGTTTTACCCATATATGGAGTGTGTTCGCCATCATAACGCTTGTTGGTTAAACGTACTGGTGGAAATAAAATTGGCACAGCACACGAGGCCAACACCGCACTCCAAACCAATAAATCTGGCGCAGTAAAGCTGTTCATAATGCGTGAGTCTTGCGATGCATCATAAGGCGCAACCGCCACATTAATATGCAAACCTGATTTTTGAAAAGCTTCTTCAAACGTGGTATCGCCCAAGTTTTTGATCAGGAATTTTTTTAAATAATGCACATCGGCAATTCCACCATTGCCTTTAAGAATTTCGCGCATTTGTCTAAACTGAAATGCTTCGTGGAAAAATGACTCACCACCCAAAATATGCTGTACTTCTTCAGGTTTTGCGATGCCTAGCATTGCAGTCATTATTGCACCCGCGCTCGAACCCGACAGCACTTTAGGCATTAAATCCTGTTCAAGTAAGGCCTTACAAACACCTGTATGAAACAAACCTAGCGTTGCCCCACCAGAGAACATCAAGGCAGGTTGTCCGTATGCAGTTTGGCATTGCTGAAAAAACTCTATTTTTTCTACTTTGGTTAAAGCCTGACATTCATCTGAAGCGACAAAAGCCAAACTTTTACTGACTTCATCCACATAATCTTCAATAATTTTTTTAGTACCCACATAGGTTGCAGTAAACAACATCGGATGGGCAATATTGGCGATGTCAAAAGTTAAACCTTCACGCAAAATATAAATTAAATCGTGACTGCGTTCGGTGGTGCGATAACGGCGTAATAAATTTAAACGATGCGAGATAATTTCCGCATCAAAATATGGCGAACTGTTGTCATATTTCCATTCTTGCGCACCAGTTTCTTCATCTATACGAATGGCAATACTTTTCCATTCTTCATACGATTCGGCATTTTGAATTTGGCGCTTGAGTTTTTTTATGCGATAGGCTTGATGCGGATTAACATCTTCGGTGAAATCTTTAAATAACATAGCATTCCTCAATCCGTTGGTTTATTCGCAGCACTACGCTTGCCTATGCCTACTATACACAACAATATCTAAAAAATTGTAATACGCGTCAATGACTCGATTCACACTTTGATTGTCAAATCTAGGTCAATTGCGCTAGTCTTAAAGTGTAGCAATCTGATCTGCATTTTTTAAGCTGAATTATCATGGCAAACCTAGATTTACCCGACAACATCTTATTATCACTTTCTCATGTACTCCAACAACTACAGCAAAGTTTACCTGCTTTAAAACAAGAAACCGACTTTTCCGCCATCGCATTCAAATGGCAAGATCGACAATTGATAGCGATTCAACAACCAAGAAAAATTGATTTAGATGATTTAAAAGGCATCGAAAAGCAAAAAGAAAAAGTCATTCAAAACACCTTGCAGTTTTTAAATGGCTTACCTGCCAATGATGTGTTACTTACAGGCTCACGCGGTACGGGAAAATCATCTATTGTACGTGCCCTATTGACCGAGTATGCCAATCAAGGATTACGTTTAATTGAAATTGAACGCGATGATTTGTCTGAATTGCCAGAAATTCAAAAAATCATTCAGCATCGTCCTGAAAAATTTATTGTCTACTGTGATGATTTAGCTTTTAACGCAGAAGATGAAAATTATCGTAGTTTAAAAAGTGTTTTAGATGGTTCATTACAATCAGGTTCCAGTAATTTTATTATTTATGCAACCAGTAACAGACGTCATCTATTACCTGAATTTATGCATGAAAATACACCTGTCACTCGTGTAGATGTACCGCAATATACTGAGTTGCATCCTCAAGAAGCAATTGAAGAGAAAATTTCACTGTCTGATCGCTTTGGTCTATGGCTGTCGTTTTATCCAATGGATCAAAATCTATATTTAGAAATTGTGGAGCATTATTTACACAAAGCCGAAATGCCAATGACTGCCGAAGTACGTGCAGAAGCATTAAGATGGTGTCAGGCACGTGGACAGCGTTCAGGGCGTGCTGCCTATCAATTTTCTAAACACTGGATTGGCTCGCAGCAACTTAAAGCACTTTAAATATTTTAATGGGTTGTTTGCATATAGAAGATAGTCAGCAACCCACTCTATTTAAACGCGCTAAATGACTGAGCGACTACTGACCTTGTTCTGCAGCAATCCGTGCCAATGTGTCTTTATAAAATTCTTCGCCATGCGCCTGCATTTCTGCCACAGTCGGCTCTCCTACATATACTTCTTGCGGTACTCTCGCTTCAGGTGTGATAGCCGAAGGATGAGTTGCTACAGTAGTCAAACGAGTCGGTACTTCGACCTGTTGGGCTGTCACTGAACTCGGCTGATTTTCTGTACTATTTATATTTTGCTGTATTGACTCAGCCCCTTCGCAAGCGGTCAATACCATCATCCCCATCACACAAATAATGCAAAATGTATTTTTAAATCGCATGTTTATCTCAATTGGTTTTATATTAAATATCTACCAAAAATCATAGTTTAAAGTTGAAAACACAACAATTGGACAGGATTCACAGATTTAAATACTGCTGTCAGCTACTTTATGGATTTCTATAAATTGTAGGATGAGTGCACAAAAAAAATAAAGAAGTTCTATTTGAAACCAATACGTGAAATAAAGTTTGGGATAGAATATGACTATAAAATTTCAGAAAAATTATTAAAAAATATTTATATTGCAATTATTTAATTTTACTTAATAAGATCAACTTTAGTCCATTGTATTATTTTATGAACCCATTATTCGCTTAAGATGCAATCTCTTTAAAACAAACAACGGTTAAAAAATAATGTTTAAATTTAAAAATTTGTTAATTACAGTAAGTTTAATTACAACGCTTACAGCATGTACACAAGTGAAAACGCAAGAGTATTATGCCGAGAACTTAGATGAAGCTAAAAAAGTTTTGCAGAAGTGCGAAGAAATGGCCAATCAAGGTAAATCACTAGAAGGTAAAAAATTAGAAAACTGTACAAATGCAGGGAATGCTGTGATGCAAGGCATGATGAAAGATCTTACCAAAGGTTTAATGGACGCAGTTCGCTAAGTCTTAAGTATTCGTTTCTAATATTAATGTAAAAATTTAGCATATAAAGTCAGAGGCAGATTATTGCCTCTGATTGATTTTATGCTACGAACAACTTAACCCGCAGTTGGATTGGTAAGCTCCGTCATTGGCCAACGTGGTGTAGTCGTAACCGATAAACCATCTTGCTGCCCTGCTTTTAAACGCTGATAGCCCGCAAAAGCAATCATTGCACCATTGTCGGTGCACAATGCAGGTTCTGCATAATAAACCGTTGCACGAATTTTAGCTAAATCTGCTTCTAAACGCTCACGTAACCGAGTATTTGCACTCACCCCACCCGCGATCACCAAGCGTTTTAAACCTGTTTGTTTTAAAGCTTTTACCGATTTTTTCACCAAAGTATCAACAATCGCTTCTTGGAAACTTGCCGCAATATCGGCATCACGGTTTTCATCACCTAACTTTTTCATTTGTACTGAAACCGCAGTTTTTAAACCGCTAAATGAAAATTCTAAGCCTTGGTGCAACATTGGACGTGGAAATTCAAAAGCTTTGGCATCGCCTTGTTCAGCTAGTTTGGCGATATTTGGCCCACCCGGATACGGTAAACCCATCATTTTGGCAACTTTGTCAAAAGCCTCGCCTGCAGCATCATCAATCGACTCGCCTAACAATTCATATTGGCCAATGCCATAAGCTGCCATGAGCTGTGTATGTCCACCCGAAACCAATAAAGCGACAAACGGAAATTCTGGCGGTGTCGCAGACAATAATGGTGCAAGCATGTGCCCTTCCATGTGATGCACCCCAATTGCAGGTTTATTTAAGGCAAAAGCTAAAGTTCGTCCAAATAATGCGCCTGTCATGAGTGCGCCCATTAGCCCCGGCCCACGGGTATAAGCCACTGCATCAATTTCAGATTTTTTGACTTGGCTCTGCTCAAGCAATTGATTGATTAAAGGAATAAGTTTGCGCACATGGTCACGTGAAGCCAGTTCGGGTACCACACCACCATACTCTGCATGCAATTTAATTTGGCTATACAGTACTTGCCCGCGCAAACCTAACTCGCTGTCATACAGTGCAAGTCCTGTTTCATCACAAGATGTTTCTAAGCCTAAAACGATCATTAAATTGCCTATAACCTGTATCAATTCTATTGCGAAACCTATTATAGACTTGTGATATGAGATGTAAATGAGTAAAATACTGACCTTCACTTGTGATCGTGGGCAATTTCGCCCAGATCTTATCCATAACTTAATGAGGATTCTTCATGCCACAAGTTAAATTGAAAGAAGGCGAACCAGTAGACGTAGCTATCCGTCGTTTCAAACGTTCTTGCGAAAAAGCAGGTGTTTTAGCTGACGTACGTAAGCGTGAATTCTACGAAAAACCAACTCAAGAACGTAAGCGCAAAAAAGCTGCTGCTGTTAAACGCTACCAAAAGAAATTGGCGCGTGAATCAGTACGTACTACTCGCCTTTACTAATTAATTTGTGATTGCCTGTCTGGATTAAATGATGACGACTTTAAAAAACCAAATTACTGACGTTTTGAAAGCGACAATGCGCGCCAAAGAAATGGATAAGTTAACGGTAATTCGTAGTCTACAGGCGGCAATTAAGCAAATCGAAGTCGATGAGCGCAAAGAGCTTGACGACGCTCAGGTTCTTGCGGTCATTGAAAAGCAAATTAAACAACGTAAAGAATCGGTTAAAGCCTTTGAAGGCGCTGGCCGAGAAGATTTAGCTAGTAAGGAACAAGCCGAAATTGAGGTGTTATCTCAGTTTCTACCAGAAGCTATGACTGAGGAAGAACTTGATTCCATGATTGCGCAAACCATTGAAGCGCAACAAGCTACTAGCATGAAAGATATGGGTAAGGTGATGAACTCTCTGCGTCCGCTCATAGCCGGGCGCGCCGATCCTGCTCAAGTATCTGCCAAAATTAAAGCCAAATTAAGCTAATTAGCTCACCCCAAATTTGTTCTTCTCCGAACACTGATTTAAATGTCAGATTAAGCCCGCTTTAATCTTTCTATCTAATGCTATTAAGTAAAATGCTAAACCTAGGATGAGATAGATTATCTATTCACCCTTAGACACTTCTGCTTTAACTTTTTACTTTAAATCGCAGTTCACTTGATATTTTTTCAGTAATTGCATTTCTTTAGATGTGCTGACCTGCTGAATCACGTCCTGTTTATTAATATTCTGATAACGACGATCCAAATAGGCACGGTTTTCATCTGCTGCCTGATATAAACGATCAACATAACGACTAGCAATGCCGCAAAACTGCTGCTGTTGCTGCGGATTAAAACCCTGCTGTTGTGGGTTTAAGCCTCGTAAAAACTGTCGGGTATCTTGTTTATATTGCGCATTAATTTCTTCAACAGCCAACACATACTGCTCTGCACTCGCAGCATAGACATTTTGCAAGGTCATCCCCAAAGTAAGGCATAAATAAATATATTTTTTCATTTTCAAGTCAGGGTCGTTTCAACTCAAGTTCTATTTTAGCATTGTATATTCGGTGAATAACTATTCACACGACTCAATTGCCAAAAAGTTGGGTTTGTATTGCGCAAATGCTTGCTCACATGGTTCGGGAACTTTGCCTTGAGTCACTGTCCCTAAGCGTAAGCGAATAATATCGGGTAAATCTAGCCGATAAGAATAAATCGGGCTGCCACACTCCTGACAAAATACCCGTGCTTTATTGGGACTATGAAAATATTCTTTTAGATATTTTAAGCCACGCACCACTTCAAAATGTTCGCGTGCCACTGGACTATTCCATCCCATAATACCGCCTTGCGCACGACGGCAATGCTGGCAAAAACATAATATTGTTTTTTCAATTTCGGCATGGTAACGGTAATACACCGCACCACATAAACATTGTCCCTCAATCATTCTTAAACTCCTTTTCTTTATTGTTATGCCACCGTATGTACGCCCGACTTATATTTTTAACTGTCGTTCTCTTTGCATTTCAGTCACACGGTTTTTTATATTTGCCGACATCGCCTGATTGTCTTTGGCTAAACGCTGCGCGTGCAGTAATGATTTAATTGCCTCTTCTTCCCAACCTGACCAATACTGTACTTCTGCACGATACCGTAACACATTTACCGTGCGTAATGCAGAGCTTCGGTCTATATTTGCCGCTTGCTGCATTAAATTCCATGCCGATAAATCACGTGGATTTTTTTGCAAGAAATCCTTCAAAATACTTTCTGCTTGCGTAGTTTGATTTTGACGAATCAAAACCTCGGCCCATTTATAATTCAGCGCACGATTTTCAGGCATAATTCGCGCAGGTGAACCAATTGTTTTGAGCGCTAAATCAATTTTATTTTGCCCTAAATAAATGTCAGTTTGAATAAGTGTCAATAAATTATGTAAACGATTGTGACTTTTGGCCTGATCTATACTTTGTTGCGCCAAAACAAAATCGCCTTGCTGGCTATAAAAATAAGCCAAAGCCAAATTCGCCGCAAAATGGTTACGGGTTGCAAATGCTTTAAGCTGCTGTTCTGTCGCCTGCTGCGAAACCACCAAACTATATAACTTTAAAATCTCAAAGTCTTCATCACGCAGCGAGGTTGGCACTGGTGGCAATTGATTGGCACGTAAACGCGCCTCACTCATCCGCTCTGTGGTTAAGGGATGGGTAAACCAAAAGTCAGGTAAGAAGCTCACTCGACTCGTAGTACGGTGCATCACCTCAAAAAAGTCTGCCATGCTTTGTGGGTTATAGCCTGCGCTATACATATATTGCATGCCAATACGGTCTGCTTCACGTTCCTGATTACGGCTATAAGTCAATTGCTGATCCATTAAAGCGGCTTGAGAACCCATCATCACCGCTGCGCCTGCATCACCATCGGCTTGTGAGGCAACCAATGCCCCAACCACAACCCCAGCGAGTGCCAACAAACCCTGTCCTTTAAATGCCTCTTGAGAGCGACTGTAATGACGTTGCGACACATGCGCAATTTCATGCGCCATCACGCCCGCAACTTCATCCATATTACGGGCAGAATTAATAAGACCTGTGTTTAACGCAAATAAACCACCCGGCACAGCAAAAGCATTAATTTGTGGATCATTGATAATGAGTAGCCCAATGGGTTGCCCCAATTGAGTTTGGCTGAGTAGATGCGAAAACGTATTGATTAATTGATCTTCCAGCCACGGGTTTTGCGTGACAGGCATTTTACGCTGCACTTCCCGATAGACTTTTTCACCAATACTGCGTTCTTTTTGCTGATCAATTAATCCCACACCACTGCCTATTTCAGGCACATTAAATTGTGGTGTGGTGGTTAGATTGGCACTTTGGGTTGTCGCAATACTGGCAAAACTCAAACCGCAGATCAGTAATAGATGTTTCAATGGATGATCTCAAATACATATTTTGCATAATGATTCACTATAACATTGAAAAATGAACGCATTTGCAATGATGTGTTATCAATTTTTACCAAATCATCTTTAACTTTAAGACGTATAACAAGCAGGATTAACAACATATTGCGGGCGACGTCCTTCCAGCGCATCAACTAAATTTTTATAGGCTAAGTTTGCCATTTGTCGACGAGTTGCTGCAGTTGCTGAACCAATGTGCGGCAAAGTCACGACATTATCTAACTCAAATAATGGTGATTCTTGCAGTGGTTCTTTGTCATAGACATCCAAAGCTGCGGCAAAAATTTTGCCTGCTTCTAAGGTCTGAATAAGTGCCTGCTCATCAATGACTGAACCACGCGAAATATTGACCAAAATTGCATGAGACGGCATTAAATCAAGTTCACGCTGACCAATTAAGGCTTTAGAGTCTGCATTTAAATCGACTGCCAGTACCACAAAATCAGACTGTTGCAGCAATTCATCCAGACTTAAATATTCTGCATTAAATGCCTTCGCCACTTCCATTTTTTCACGACGATTGTGGTACACCACATTCATATTAAAACCATGAAATGCACGCCGTGCGATAGCCGCACCAATATGCCCCAAACCTACAATACCAATGGTTTTACCATAAATATCCTGTCCAAACTGTGCTGCACCCACGGTACGTTTCCATTGCCCTTGTTTAGTCCACCGATCTAAATATGGCACTTGTCGTGCTGCACTCATCAATAAAGTAAAGGCTAAATCTGCTGTGGTTTCAGTCAAGACATGCGGTGTATGGCAAAGACTAATCTTTTGTTGAGTTAAATAATCTACATCATAGTTGTCGTAACCGACACTTACACTCGAAATCACTTTGAGTTTAGTCGCAGTATGCAAGTTGCTTTGATTAAGCAAGCGCCCTGCACCAATCATGCCATCCGCATCTTGCACATGCTCAAGCAACTGTTGATTCACGTCACCCAACTTCGGGCTGACCTGCACCACCTGATAATCTTGCTCTAGCTTACTTAAAATTTCTGCATCAATTTGACTAAACACTACCACTTTTTTACGCATGATTATCCCTGTTTCGTGTCTACAATTGCTTGTATATGTAGAGTTTTAAATATCTGAATTGACTTAGGCTTTAGGCTGTAACGATGTGATTTGTATCGCATCCCACAGACTTTTTTTCAACAGCGGTTGATCTAACATCTCTTGCAAGCTGGCTAAATGCAAACATTGTTCAGATTTAAAATGTGGTAATTGACCTAAAATCAGCATGTTTTTATCTGTGCTCAAGACATCAACAAAACCTTGCACATAATTTTCTACCCCGATGCCGTCTTGTAATACTTCTAAAGCAAAAGGCCATTGCAATACGTGATATTCGGCCTGTAGCGCATGTTGAATATTACGCCACAATTGTTGCTGTTCCTGACTCAAGGTAGTGCTTTCTACCAAAATGACACAATGTGGCAACTGCAAAGCTTCAATACTAAATGCTTCAATTTGCAGCATGACACGCGCTTCAGGAACAACTTCTGGCGTGGCCGCTTCAACTGTCGTATGTTGCGGAGATGGTTCTTGCTTAGGCTTTTCGTGAATAATCGGCTGTTGTTGTTTTAATTGTTGAGGTACTGCAGCAGGAACAATAATTTCGCTGTGTATTTCAGGTGCAGCTTGGTCGCGCCAAACCGATGATTGTGGCAAAGTTTGAGACACAGCCATTCTGGAAACCCAAATATCGATTCCCAAACTGGCTAAAATGTCACGCTGATGCCCCATCATGTTTATCATCACCCATCTAACTTTTCGCTGCACGTATTTATCACAGAACAACATGCAAGATAGCACCTATTCTACCTAGAAAGGCTGCACAATGCTGTGCTTTCTTTCACCCAATCTGACCTATTCGTATTTTTTCAAAATCTGCTTTAAACACACCTAGTCAATCAGTGTCACACAATCATCAAACTGTTTTGTTTTTGCATTTGCTCGACAATTTCTTCGGTTTTAAAACCTAAACGCCAATAGAGCAACTCCAAAACATCCAATTCATCTTGGGTGATAATACGGTCATTCCACAAACAAATTTCAGCAATGCCTAACACCATCAGTCGATCACGCAGCAGCAAACCTGCCATATCATTTAAAATTTCTGATAAATCAATCGGTTCATCTGAAATTTCTTCATAATCAATCAATTCATCTGCAGTTAAAACACGTTCTAAAATACGTTCACGTACATCTAACTGATTAACACTATTAATTTGCTGCACATGCAATAAAGCATCGATTAAACGTACAATTTGCGGTTTAACTTCGTGTAACGCTGCAGGTGTATGTAAAGGCAGTAAGTTTAATTCAAACTTGATTCGTTCAAGCAGCAAAGCATCTAACAAACCAATTTCACCATCTTCCTGAATGATTTTTGCCAATTTGGTTAAAAACTGCCGTGCGATACTCAGCGGCATACCACCAATATTTTTACATGCTTCATGGAAAATCGAGATATGTACTCGCCCATCCAAATTTAATAAAGCATCTACAATTGCACGGCTGACTTCTGCTTCAGCAGGAATAAATTCACGATATTGGCGAATCATTAAAATAGCAACAATCACCTCACGCGAACCCGTTGCCGTTTGTAAGGCACGCTGAATCAACTCTGGGCGCGGCATGTTATTGCGAATTTCAGGCTTGAGTGGCTTAATTGCATCATTAATTGCAAAGCTAATCGGCGACAAGCGCAGCAAAGGCAAAGGTTGCGGCGAGCTCCACGGCGCATAATATTCAGCATTCATTTCTTCTAACGAGCGAAATAGGCTAAACAAAGGCTGATTGCGTAAACGCTTCAAATTTTCGAGTTGTAAGTCTTGCACCAAGGTTGGATCAAGCTCAAAAATACGGGCTTCAATACTTGGATGAATATTCATCCAGCTTTGCGGACTGAGCGAGTTAGCAAAGCACATGTGGGAAATAGATTCTGAATATTCACTATGAATTTGCGACCCTGCATGATGCACATAAATTCGCAGCAAAGTTTGAATATTGGCATTATTTTGAATCAAACGTTTGGTTTTTAAATCATTTTTAAAGGTACGTCCGCTTAGACTAATATATTTAATTAAGCGGGTAATCAACACGCCCAAGCTACCAAACAACCAGATACCACCACCTACAGCAACAAAAAAAGTCGCTAACTTATGTGGCGGTGCATCACGATGTTGTCCAAAGCCAAGTTTGGCGATGCTACTGCCCCACTTACTAAACGTGGTTAGGCTACTGTAGAGGATTTTAAGCTTGGTATTATCAATGGTTTCACCACTTAAAATATGGTTAAACTCATGGCTGAGTAGTCCATAAAGCTCTTGCTCATCCAAGTTTTGCAAAGCACCCCAAGTCAAAATAATCACAATATCTTTATGACTAAAGCCTGCAGTGAGGGCATTTACCCCAATTTCATCGGGCAATACATATACAGTAGGCGCTGGGATTTGAAAGGTATCGGCCAATTGTTCGGTCAGTTTAAGTGCGGTACTTTCTTCTGGGGTACTTTCGAACTGGGTTAAACGACGCGCACCCAATTGTTTTGCCAAAGAATGACCACCTGAGCGAAAAACGTAAAATTCCAAAATGACGGATACCGTCATAATCAGCACCAAGACCGTAATCCAGTATGGGCTTAGATTGTGCCAATAGATGGATTGGCTTGAATCGACATAATAGACCAACAGACCCAAAACTGTGTTTAAGATAAACAGGGTCAAAGCGACTGCAACCAAACATAAAATTGCAGACCAAATCATATTTTTGTTTTTAATCAAGTAACTACTCACAGACCTCAATGTAAACATCCTGAATTACATTGTATTTGAGCCACCATCATAAATGAAAAAAGCGGGAATTTCCCGCTTTTCTCACTGAGCTGATCAGAAAAAAATTAACTCTCTTTTACACCAGTTAAGTCTACTGACGCGGCATCAATATTGACATCAATATAACCATCTTTGCCTTTTTTAGCCAAGTCGTTGCGCTTTTGCTCAAGATCATTCAGATAAGCTTCGTCAATTCCGCCAGCTACATACACGCCATCAAATACTGAACAATCGAATTCAGTTAAATGCGGTACTTTATGGGTACGAACGGCTTGTTTTAAATCTTCTAAATCTTGGAAAATTAAACGGTCTGCACCAATAATTACACGAATTTCTTCGACATTACGGTTAGACGCGATTAATTCATCTTTGGCTGGCATATCAATACCATACACGTTTGGATATTTCACCATTGGCGCTGCAGAAGCAAAGAATACTTTTTTCGCCCCAGCATCACGTGCCATTTGAATAATTTCGTTACAGGTCGTACCACGGACAATCGAGTCATCCACCAACAGTACATTTTTGCCTTTAAACTCAAGCTCTACAGGGTTCAGTTTTTGGCGCACTGATTTTTTACGCAATTGCTGACCTGGCATAATAAAGGTACGTCCGATATAGCGGTTTTTCATAAAACCTTCACGGAATTTAACCCCTAAAGTATTTGCCAATTCTAAAGCTGATGTACGTGATGTATCTGGAATTGGAATAACGACATCAATATCGTGTTGCTCGCCCCACTCTTGGGTAATTTTATGCGCCAGTTTTTCACCCATTTTCAAACGCGCTTTATACACTGAAATACCATCAATGGTCGCATCTGGACGAGCAAAATATACATACTCAAAAATACATGGGCGATATTCAGGTTTAGCGGCACATTGCTGGGTAAATAATTCACCTGCGTCATTAATAAAGATCGCTTCACCCGGCGCAATATCACGTTCAACTTTAAAGCCAAGTGCAGTAATTGCCACAGATTCTGATGCAATAATATATTCCATGCCCTGTTCAGTTTCACGTGAACCGTAAATCAATGGACGGATACCATTTGGATCACGGAAGCCAACCAAGCCTTGACCTGTAATCATAGCAACAACGCCATAAGCACCCTTACAACGCTCATGCACACGGCTGATCACATGAAAAATATCTTCTGAAGTTGGGTTTAATTTGCCACGTTTTTGCAATTCATGTGCAAATACGTTCAATAACACTTCTGAATCAGAATCGGTGTTCATGTGACGTAAATCTGTTTTAAACAGATCTTCGTGAATTTCTTCGGCATTGGTCAAATTACCATTGTGTGCCAAAGTAATCCCGTACGGCGAGTTCACATAAAATGGCTGCGCTTCGGCACTGCTAGATGAACCTGCAGTTGGATAACGCACGTGCCCAATACCATAATTACCTTGCAACGCACGCATGTGACGCGTATGGAATACATCACGCACCATACCGTTATCTTTACGCAAGAACAAACGTCCATTGTGGCAAGTTACGATCCCAGCTGCATCCTGTCCACGATGTTGTAACATCGTTAATGCATCAAACAACATTTGGTTAACAGGTGATTTACCAGCTATACCAACAACTCCACACATAGCAACCTCGCAGACCAGCTAGGGATTAATAAAAAGGATTATTCGTTGAGCCATCTGCGCCAGAGCGGTTTTCTTTTGCGTCAGATGCGATGTCGGAAGATGGCGCGGCATCTTTCGACTTGATGTGCTGTAAAGCCTCATTGGCAGCGTCTTTGGACAGTTCTGTTGCCCACGGTGCATACGGCAATAAAGTTTGCACAAATTTAGACTGTTTCCAATAAGGCGAGCTTTCGACCCAAGGACCAATGCCTTGAATGGTAATAAGAACAATGAGTAAGCCTTTCAAGGTACCAAATGCACCGCCTGCCAAACGATTTAATGGGCCAAGTTTCAAGCTCTTTAAAACACCATTTAAAACAGCGGTTACAATCCAGGTCAGTACCACAATCACCAAGACAATAAATGCAAAGGCTGCAATTTTTTGTACCACAGGATCGCTACTGAGTGCTGTCATCGAAGGTGCTAGGACAACTGCATATTTTGCCGCAATAATTAGGGCAAAAATCCATCCTACCAAGTTCGCAAAGGCTTTAATAAATCCTTGTCGCAAACCGTTCAACCCTCCAATAAGCAAGAGAATCAGAATAACGATATCAATGGTATTCATAAGTTATAAGGCGTTCACACAATCTTGAACCAACTCAGGACCTGCATAGATTAAACCACTATACACCTGAACCAAGCTTGCACCTGCATTTTTTTTGGCAACCGCTTGTTCGCCCGACAAAATGCCACCGACACCAATTAAAGGAATTTCACCTTTCAGTGCTGCTGAAAATGCTGCCAAACATGCAGTACTTTTTTCAAACACAGGCGCACCCGATAAACCACCTGCTTCATCGCCATGCGGCAAGTTTTCTACACCTTCGCGCGACAAAGTGGTATTGGTCACAATCAGACCATCAATTTTGAATTGCAATAATTGTTTGGCAATAAACTGAATATCTTCAGGGTCTAGATCTGGAGCAACTTTTAATACCAACGGCACATAATGTTGATGTTCTTCGGCCAACTCCAACTGACGCTGTTTGAGGGTTTGCAATAACTCAGTCAGCGCATCACCACTTTGCAAACTGCGCAAGTTTTTGGTATTCGGTGATGAAATGTTTACGGTGATATAAGAGGCATAGTTATAGACTTTTTCTAAACAAATCAGATAATCATCTACTGCATTTTCAACTGGCGTATCGGCATTTTTACCAATATTAATCCCCAAAATGCCTTTAAATTTTGCCGCTTTGACGTTTTCAATCAGCTGATCGACCCCATCATTATTAAAACCCATACGGTTAATAATGGCTTTGGCCTGCGGAATGCGGAATAAACGTGGATGCGGATTGCCCACTTGAGGACGTGGCGTAATGGTACCAATTTCAATAAACCCAAAGCCTAAACCAGCCAAAGCATCAATATACGCACCATTTTTGTCTAGACCTGCTGCCAAACCTACTGGATTAGGGAATTCAATTCCCATACACGTCACAGGTTTCGCTACAGTCTTTTGACGCATCAAGCCCATTTTATGGCTCGATTTCAATAGTGATAGTGTCAGCTCATGTGCACGCTCTGGTGCTAAAGAAAATAACAACGGGCGGGCTAGAGAATACAACATATCTGCAAAAGTCTACTGCTTTCTAAGTCGCCATATTATAGGCTTAGCCCAGTCAAAACGCTATGCTTGACATGGGTTTATTTTCCGAGTTTCGGACTTTATTTTTAACCTTTACTGGACTGTCGCTGTTAATTTAATCTGCCCTGCTTCAGAAATTAATTCCATTTTTTCAATACTTAAACCCATTTGCGCTAATTGGGTTAAAAAATTTGCCAACACGGCATAATTGACATGACTCGCTACAAGTTGCATCTTGTCACCACTTTGCTGCGAAGCAACCGATAAACCCTGTTGCTGAGCCACACGCTGAATTTTATCGGCTGCACTGAGTTGTGCATCATTGGCAGGTTTCATGGTGACTGCATGACTTTGCATCACCACCACCAAATCTTTAAGGTCATTTACCCGTTTTTGCTGTTTTTCGGCTGCGGCATGCATATACCACAACGCAGAACCCACCGCAGCAACGATCACAAAGATTGTGGTAAATACCACCAAAACACGTTCACGTGTATTTAAATGATCTAGATAATCTTGTATCAGTTCAATACGTTGATCGAACCAAGTTGACATTTTTTCAATGGCTTTCATTATTGTATTTTCACCAATCCTACTGCACCTGACGCGCTCGGCTGAATATTACCCAGCTCGACCTTAAAACCCTGCTGATTCAATTGCTGAGTGAGCGCTTGTAAGGTCGCTGCCGAGTTGGCATTCAATTCCATGTTCAACATATTGGCATCAAAACTCACACGATTGGCCACAATTTGATTTTGCATCAACACAGGGCCAACACGACTGAGCAATTGCAGCGCTTGAGTATCTGCATTTTTACTCATGCGTACCTGACTTTCAAACTGGCTTTGAATATTTTGTTCGGTAATACGACTATTTGCACCAAACCAATATTGATATTGTTCTATGGCTTGAACCGCTGTTTGATCTGCTACTTTTTTAAGTTTGCTCCAACGCAGTGCATCATAGCTAAACTGTACAATTAAAATCCCAAGAAATACTGCTGCACAGGCTTTCCAATAACCTGAAACACCCGTGTCTTGCTTGGATTTTGGCAGCATATTGAATGGATGCTGTTTGGCTTTCACTAATGCAGGTACTACATAATGAAAGCTTTCTAATTGTTCTTGTGTTGCAAATGCTTCAATACTTTGCATTTGTTCTGCACTAAAGTTGGTGATTTTATAGTTTCGTTCTGCAGTTTGATAATCTAGATAAAGCGCCAGATCATCAACTGAATAACCTAAAAATTCACTTTCACGTACCAACAAGCGTCCGCAAATATTTCCAATCACCGTTTGCCCTACATCAGGTTGCGGCAAGATTAAAAAGTCAGGTAACAATGCACTGATTTTAACTGGCAACAAACTTAATACATGCAAATAGGTTTCAATACTATGCTTAGCAACTCCCAACACGGTTATTTGCTCAGGTGGCTGAAAATGATGAGCCACCTGCATCGCATCAATTGGCAATACGGTATATTCTTCTAATAAATACTTCACACCATCGGTACCCAATTGTTTATATTGGGCTTTAGGTAAAGTTTGTTGCATAATTTGCACATCACGGCTTGGGAAAAACACCACAGCATCTTTTCCTTGAAAAGATTGCAATGC
This sequence comes from Acinetobacter sp. YH12136, assembly GCF_013418545.1. Lineage (NCBI taxonomy): Bacteria > Pseudomonadati > Pseudomonadota > Gammaproteobacteria > Moraxellales > Moraxellaceae > Acinetobacter > Acinetobacter sp. YH12136. The sequence goes on along the minus strand of NZ_VPBV01000029.1, from coordinate 3,466 downwards.
CTGAATCAAGGCATCAAGATTATCTGCCTGTGTCCAGTGTTCCCCATTTGACCATTGCCAAACCCCATTGGCTTCTGGCATCCATAAATACAGCATTATTATCGTTCTACCGTTGAATTGTATTTAACTTTATACATTTATTTTATGCGTTTGGAATAAAACTTTTGATTTGGGTTGAAAGTCCCGCAGCAATTACTGCCTGCTCATAAATACGTGCTTCTGCCAAATGATAGGGATGGAAAGATTCTGAAGTCAAAATTTCTGCCATGTGTGCCACCACATTCATGTGACACACCACCGCAATTGACTCATACGGCAATTGTGACAACCATTCCACCGCAACTTTTGCATCATCTTCAGGTTTAATGGCATTGCAGACCACCACAGGCACATCTTTAAAATATTGCTGCAAATGTGCCAAGGTTTCTTGTGCACGCAATAAAGGACTAACCACAAACACATCGGGCTGAATGATATTTTTTAAATAGTCTGCCGTTTCTTGTGCTTGTATATGACCACGCTCAGTCAAAGGACGCTGATGATCATTGCCCATAATCGCAGGAGCGGCTTCACCATGACGAACAAGAGTCAGTTGCATAGAATTTCCTTATAGGATGATACACATTAAGTTGTGTCAATTTAACTCAAATTATGCGCTCAGTATAACCTGAGAATATGACAATTCAGTTCACTAAACTGTCATATTCCACGCAAGTTTTTACCTACTGTGGCGCAGTTTTATGGATGTAAAACTAAACTTGATGATGCGGCAAGACAAATTCCACATCACTGCGATGTCCATTTTTCATTAAAGACAGTGCAATATTCATAGGCGGCGCACCTTCAAAAATCACTTCATAAAGCGCACAAGTGATTGGCATATACACATCTAATTCATTCGAGCGCGCCCGCACTTGCACGATGGTATTAATCCCTTCGGCTGTTTGCCCCAATTCTTCTGTGGCTTGTTCCAAAGTTTTGCCTTTGCCCAATGCATAACCCACTTGATAGTTACGACTCAATGGACTGCTACACGTTGCAAATAAGTCACCGACACCAGACAACCCTAAGAAGGTCAATGGATTTGCACCAAGCTTAACCGCAAAACGACTCATTTCTGCCAAAGCGCGGGTTAAAATCATACTCTTAGTATTTTCACCCACGTTATAAGCGGCTGCCATGCCCATTGCCACAGCATAAATATTTTTTAGCGCACCGCCTAATTCCACACCATTCACATCATCGCTGGCAAAAACACGGAATAATGCACTGTGTAAAGCTTGCTGCACTGCATAACGCACCAATTCAGAATGACTGGCAATGACCGTACCTGCAGGCTGCCCCGCCACAATTTCTTTGGCAAGGTTCGGGCCAGACAATACACCATACGGCACTTCTGGCAATTCTTCACGGATAATATCGCTCATAAAACTAAAGGTTTTGGCTTCAATACCCTTGGTTAAAGACACCACTGCTTGTGCGCTAATAAAAGGTTTAATTTGGCGCAACACATCACGGAAAGAATGACTTGGAATAGCCACTAAAATAATGTCACGGTCACGAACTGCAGTTTCCAAATCTGAAACGGCTCTTAAACCCTGCTCCAACTGAAAATCTGGCAAATAACGTCGATTAATATGCGTTTCATTAATTTCTTTGGCAGTTGCTTCATCACGAATCCAAATCATCGTGTCGCAGCCATTACGTACTGCTGTATTGGCCATTGCTGTACCAAAACTGCCACCACCTAGCACTGTAATACGTAACGCAGTTTTTCGATCTATTGCAACAGGTTCAACCAAATCGGCAAAATTTAACTCTGACATTATTGTTATATCCTAAAAATAAAGACTTATGCGTTCCAATAACGAACATAAGCTTGCGTATCCAACTCAGCGCGTGCAGGAATGGCTTTAGCCGCTGTTCCCACATAAATAATGCCTGAAATTAAATCATCTGCATTTAAGTTTAAAGCTTGTTTCAGCAAGTTCGACTCAACGACTGCCCCACTACGCCACATACTTGCAAAGCCCTGCGCCTGCAAAGACAGTAAAAAGTTCTGTACCGCAGCGCCTGTACTTAAAGTCTGCTCAAAACGTGGCACTTTTGGATGATCCTGAAATTGCGTTAACGCCAACACTAAAAGTGGCGCACGAAATGGATGCTGTTTCACTCGCTCCAACTGAACCGCATCGGTTTCGCCCATGTCTGCCAAGGCTTGAGAAAGTAACTCACCAAATGCTGCACGTTGCTCGGCAGTAATCACCACAAAGCGCGTAGGTTTTAAACGATGATGATCTGGCGCGGTTAAAGCTGCCTGAAAAGCCATTTCTAGCTGCTCAGTATTTGGTGCAGGTTCAACTAACTGCCCCGTAGACTGACGTTGATGAATATTTTGATGAACGATTTCTACCGCTGTATCCGTCATTGACTTATATAACTATTTCAAAAAGCTCGGTTAAGATTAGCATAAACTCAAAAAATTGCGCTATTTCCGTATGCTTATTTGCAAGATTCTGATTAGGGTCTATATGTCTGCACTTTTAAGATGAACCTGCTCAGCACATCTAAACAATGATGCTTTGACGCATTCATCTATAGCTTAAGAGCATGAAAATACATTATGGATTGGGTTTGATGTGTATAAATGAATGACGAATTATCAACACAGCCTATACAGTGTCTACATCTAAAACCATCCAGATTATGTTCAACTAGATCAAATTGTTATTTTCAATCTCTACACATTTGAATTGAAATATCATCAACAAACAATACGCGCTACAGCGTTTTAGCCCCGAGGTAGATATGAAAAAAATAGTCGCCTTTTCTAGCCTTGCCGTTTTTGCACTTTTAACCGCATGTGCCACCACGCCAAATAATTCTCTTGCCATTCAAAAAGAAAACAATCTATATGAAGTCACAGGTTTAGGTAAAAGTAATATTATTGCCAAAAATAATGCAATTACAGCTGCCAATAAAACCTGTGGTACTCGTGCCGCTCCAGTCTTGGTTGATGAAAAAACATCTTATAACGGCGCACTCAAAGGTGTAGTCGATGAGCAAACGGGACAAATGATTCAGGCGGCAGCAACTGTTTTAGGTACAATTGCGGGACGTAATACTGATATTGCCCGTGATGATGATTATCAAACTGTGCTGACCTTTAGATGTCAGGCAAAGTAAATTATTACAGCACGACATAAGAAGCAAATACAAAAAAGTCGCTCCACTGAGAGCGACTTTTAAACTAAGAACAGCAGGATTTAAACTAAAAAATAGCTTAAATGAGTAATTAACCTGAGTTCGATATAAAAAAAGAGTAGAAAAAAAGCCCTATATTTGTAACATATTGGTTCTCAAGACAAAATGTGATAAAACAAGGCTTTTCAATGGATCATATTACCGAATTATTTTGTATTTTGGATGATTTCTGCAAAAAATTTAATGAATCTTTAGAGAAAGC